>BQJH01000017.1 GCA_021604605.1 Hyphococcus sp. | reverse complement strand
GTTCGCGTGCGGCGGGGTATCCATCCCACGCGTCGAAGTTTGTCGGTAACCCAAGCGTTGATGAGCGGACGAAGGCGCGCGCCTGGTCCCATTGTTGTTCTAATTCGGCAATGTCTTCTTCCGTGACGTGGGGCGTCAGGTCGGGAGCGGTGACTTTTGCCATCACCACCTGATTGGCGATCAACCGCCATGGTTGCCCGGCTTCTATAGAGGCGCCGAGTGTTTCTTTTAAATAGCTCAGCTGTTGTGCACCGAGCATTTCTCTCTTCTCGTCCCAGAGGATTTCCTTTTTAAAGTGCTCAACGTCGTCTTCTGTTTTTAGCGTTGGAATGACGGTTGAATATTCAAAAACCTCCGACCGCGCCATGAGCCGCGTTTCAATGGCGCTTAAAGTTAACAGGTCGCCATAGACATAAGAACGGAAAAACGCCGCCGGTGTTGCAGTCGGTTCACGCACCGGCATCCACTCATAATAGGCCTGCAGCGCCGCGCGCTTGCGATCGTTCCAGTCGCCTTCCGTTGCGGGGTCGTGGTTTTCCGCACCGCCTTTCCAGGAATCATTTGCCGTCTCGTGATCATCCCAGATCGGAATAATGGCGTGGGCAGCGTGCATCGCCAGACTGGCCGGGTCTGATTTATATTGCGCGTGGCGGGTGCGATAATCACCTAACGTCAAGGCTTCATGGGCCGGTATGTGTTCGCGCCCAAGAGCGGCGCCGCTCTCGCCGCCATAGCCATCGCGACCATATTCATAAAAGTAATCGCCAAGATGAATGACCGCATCAAGGTCATCGCGCCGAGCGATCAGATCGTAAACATTGAAATAGCCAAAAGGATAATTGGAGCAGGACAGGACGGCGAAGCGTGCGTTATCAACTTGGCCGACCGGCAGGGTGCGGGTGCGCCCGGTTTGGGAAACTACACCGCCCATCTCAAACCGGTAATAATAAACCGTACCGGGCTCAAGACCGTCGACCAGCGCTTTAACCGTCCAGTCGCGAGCGCTGTTGGTTGTCACCGCCCCTTCGCGAACGATGGTCGAAAAATCTTCCTGCGTGGAAATTTGCCAGTTTGCCGTCAGTGACTGAGGGGCGGAAGAAAGCATCTCATGAAAAAGCCGCGTCCAGATCACAACTCCATCATGAGTAGGGTCACCGCTTGCGACGCCGTGAGAAAACAATCCGTCTGCGCCTTCACTAACGGACTGATGGGACGTCATCTTGGGGGCGGGCGTGCAGGAGGCAGCACCTGCTGCCAGCCCGGCCGATAATGTTGCGCGGCGTGTAATTTTATTTGTCATGCATACCCCTCATTCGCCGATTGCTCTTGCTGCAGTGCAAGATATTCCGCCTCTATAATTTGATTTCGTCTTATGCCATAGCCAAAGACAATTCCGAAGCAAACAACTGACATTGATTGAGGGAATGATGCAAAAATTGAAACTGGCCGCGCTGTGTGCGCTCTTGCTGGGGGCATGCTCACAACAAACGGGCGATAATCCAGCAACTGAAACTGACGCGGCGGAAGCTGCTGGCGAGAGCAAAACAACAGCACAAGAAACCGCAGCTAATAGTGAGAGCGAAGAAGCAAGTGATGACGGGCCGTCTTTGCCGTCAAAAAATCCTTACCCTTCAACCTATGAAGCCTATCCCTCAGATACTGTGTTGATTACAGGCGCAACGATTTTAACCGCGGCTGGCGACCAGATTGAAGGTGGCTCAATTCTCTTGCAGGACGGTAAGATCGCCGCAGTTGGCGCCGGCGAGGATGTGACAGCGCCTGATGGCGCAGTTGAAATTGACGCCGCCGGAAAATGGATCACGCCGGGCGTCATCGATATTCACTCCCATCTCGGTGACTATCCATCGCCTTCCATGGCCTCAACATCTGACGGTAATGAAGTCACGTCGCCAAACACAGCCCATGTCTGGGCTGAACATTCTGTCTGGCCGCAAGATGCTGGATTTACCAGAGCGCTGGCGGGCGGTGTGACGACCCTGCAAATTCTGCCGGGTTCTGCAAACCTTTTCGGCGGGCGCTCCGTGGTTTTGAAAAACGTACCATCGCGCACCGTGCAGGGCATGAAGTTTCCTGGCGCCCCTTATGGGTTGAAAATGGCCTGCGGTGAAAATCCAAAGCGTGTTTATGGCGAGAAAGGCGGCCCGGGCACCAGAATGGGCAATATGGCCGGATATCGCAGCGCGTGGATTGAAGCGGCTGGTTACAAAAAGAAATGGGATGACTATGAGACCGACTATGAAGAGTGGGCGGCGAAAGATGATGACGATGAAGACAAAGGCGATGCGCCGGACGCGCCGGGTCGCGACCTGAAGCTTGAAACCTTAGCCGGCGTTCTCGATGGCGACATCCGCGTTAACATGCATTGTTACCGTGCGGATGAAATGGTTCAGGTCCTCGATATGGCCAAAGAGTTTGATTATCAGGTGACAGCATTTCATCACGCGATTGAAGCTTACAAGATCGCCGACTATCTCGCAGAAGCCGGAGTTTGCGCCGCCATGTGGTCTGACTGGTGGGGCTTTAAGCTGGAAGCTTACGACACCGTCATGGAGAATGCAGCACTTGTGCATGCACAGCCAAACAGTTGCGCCATCATTCATTCAGACAGCGCCATTGGCGTACAGCGGCTTAATCAGGAAGCGGCAAAAGCGATGGCGGCGGGGCGTCGCGCAGGCATAGACGTAGAACCCAAAGACGCCATCGCGTGGATTACAGCGCATCCGGCAAAGTCCATGGGTATCCTCGATCAAACAGGAACTCTTGAAGCCGGCAAAGCGGCAGATGTTGTTCTCTGGAGCGGCAATCCATTTTCCGTTTATGCAAAAGCGGAGAAGGTCTACATCGATGGAGCGCTGATGTATGATCGCGACGATCCTGCGCGTTCACCGCGTATGGATTTTGAAATCGGCCAGAAAGATAACGACTTTACCGGTGGAGCGGGCCAATGAGCAGTACCATGATGAAATCAACAATGAAGAGTGTTCTCCTTGGCGTCAGCGCTTGTGTAGCAATGTCGGCAAGCGCTTTTGCGCAAACTGTCGCGATTATGAATGGCGACGTTCACACGATCTCCGGCAATGTTATTGAGGATGGCGACGTCATCATCCGCAACGGGCGGATTGCACAAGTTGGCGCCGACCTAACAGCGCCGTCTGATGCAACGGTTATTGACGCTTCGGGTAAAGTGGTGACGCCCGGATTGTTTGCACCTTATTCAAGCATTGGCCTCGTTGAAATTGGCGCCGATCAGGAGAGTAATGATTCTTATCCTGAAGGTGGGTTTTCACTTGGCGCGGCCCTTGATGCAACGGATGCTTACAACCCCTCGTCGACATTGATCCCGATTAACCGGGCGGGCGGCATAACCCGCGCTCTATCCACACCGAGTGCTGGCGACACGCTCTTTGGAGGCAATGCGGCGGTGATCGATATGTCGGGCCGCGTGAACTCAATCATGAAACCAGCGGCGGCGCAGGTTCTTGTCATGGGCTATGGCGGTGCGGCGCGCGCTGGCGATACGCGCATGGGGTCCTGGCTTGTCTTGCGGGAATATCTTGATGAGGCGCGTTCTTACCGGGCGAACCCGAATGATTATGTTCGCCGACCCCATGAAGGCCGCTTCCTGGTTTCAGATTTGAAAGCGCTTGGCCCTGTCATTGCAGGCGAGCAACCCTTGCTGGTTCGGATTGACGGCGCCAATGATATTCGAAAACTGATTGAGTTGAAAAACACTTACAGCTTACGTGTCATTGTCGTTGGCGGCTCGGAAGCATGGCGAGTTGGTGATGCGCTTCAGGCGGCGAACATCCCGGTGATCCTTGATCCGCTGGTCAATCTACCCAGCCAGTTCGAAGATTTGAGCGCTACGCTTGAGAACGCGGCGCGCCTTCATGCGGCGGGCGTCAAGATTGCGTTTTATAACCCGCCTGGTTTTGGCGCCCATAATTTGCGTGCGCTCACACAACAGGCTGGCAATGCTGTTGCTGAAGGACTGCCTCATGATGCGGCGATGGCGGCCTTGACGATCAATCCTGCTGAAATGTTTGGGTTGGCGTCACGGCTCGGCACTTTGGAAGCTGGTAAAATTGCTGATGTCGTGGTTTGGGATGGCGATCCGTTAGAGGTGACAACCCAGCCTGAAGCCGTGTTGATTGATGGTGTTGTGCAAGACCTTGGCAATAGACAAAACGCGCTCATGAAACGCTACCGCGATCTATCTCGTGGAGATTTGCCTCACGCATATCGCGGCGGCGAATAACTCTAAATATCTAAAGTGATTGACCGGCGGGGGCTTCAAGGTTTCCGCCGGTTTTTTTATGCCCGGATAAAAATGTTAGCGCCAGCGTCGGGACCAGACCGAGCCCGATGAGGATCAAGGCGGCGGGGGCGGCGTCAGCGAGCCGTTCATCGGACGCCAGTCGGTAAATGTGCGTTGACAGGGTCTCAAAATTAAATGGCCGCAACAACAATGTCGCTGGTAGTTCCTTCGCGATATCGATGGCGATGATCGCAGCCCCGGCAAGGACGGCGCCGCTTACTTGCGGCCAGTGGATTTCTGTCAGGATACGCCACCCGCCTGCGCCAAGCGAGCGCGCCGCATGATCCATTTGTATACTGATTTGAGAGAGGCCTGCGGCGGCTGAATTATATCCGGCGGTTAAAAAGCGCACTGTGTAAGCGTAAAGCAGGATTATGACGCCGCCAAAAAGCGTGGCGCTGTTTATATAGGTCTGACCGGCTGTCAGGGACAAAATCCCGATGGCGATAACGGCGCCGGGAATGGCGTAGCCAAGAGACGCGATGCGCAGAAGCGTTTTGCCAATGAGTGAACGCATCTGTCTTGCTGAGTAGGCCAAAGCCAATGCCAGAGAGATAGCGATGATTGCGCCTGATACCGCGATCATGGATGTGTTGGATATGGCGCTGACAAGGTTACGCCCGGCAATCGCGGATAAGTCTGAGTTTAGTTTTCCGATCAAATCAGCTGCGGGAAAAATAAACCCCAACATGATTGGGATGGTGCAAAAGAGAATTGCGATTACCGCATGATGAGGCGCCAGTTTGATGCGCGATGTGTTGCGATAGGCTTTTGTGTTTTCAGCGCTTTCGCCGCGTCTGGTGATGTCCTCCAGCAGCACGAAAATAAGCGCCACTAAAAATAATCCTGCGGCAAGTTGGGTTGCGCCTGCAAGGTCACCAAGCCCCTGCCATGTCCTGAAAATGCCAACGCTTAGTGTCTTCACGCCGAAATAATCTGCGACGCCAAAGTCAGCCGCCGTTTCCATCAAGACAAGCGCAAGCCCGCCGGCAAGAGCCGGTCGCCCTGCTGTTAAGAGAATGTTGAGCGCTGCGCGAACCGGCCCGACACCGAGCATGCGCGCAGCCTCAAGCAATGCAGATGACCTTCCCGCAAAGGACGCCCGCATGGCGAGATAAACATAGGGGTAGGTCATCAATGTCAGAATAAAAACCGCGCCGGGCATGGAGCGAATTTCAGGAAGGTTCTGCACGCCAATGACTTGCGCCACCGGTCCGAAAGGGCCCAGCATATCTGCATAGACATAGGCCGCGACATAAGCAGGGATTGCGAAAGGCAGCGCCATCAAGACGGCTAAAACTCTCCGGCCCGGAAATTCGGTTAAAGAAATAATCAAGGCGGTTAGCGCGCCTATGGCGCCAGCGCCGATGCCAACACTGACGCAAAGGATGATCGTGCCAGAGAAATACCCAAGCCCTGTTTTAGAAAAGAATAAGGAACTGCTGTCCGCGCTGATCCCGGTCAGAAGGGTTGCGACGATTGGCGCGGCGACGAACATCGCCGTTACAAAAAGCGTCACTATGTAGAAAATCCTGCGCAAGATACTCTTCCTAACATCGGATTTGCCCAATGGCGTCAAACCCTTTGAGGGTGACATCTATGCGAAAATACGGCATTTCCAAAGCCGCTTTATGTAAATAATACTGTTAGGCAGCGCGCGCATGTCGCTTAGGCTTTCAAATATTTCCCACCGGTTTGGCCGGGTTGCGGTGGTTCAGGATGCAACTCTTGAAGTCGCGCCAGGGGAAATCCTGTCGCTTTTTGGCCCGTCAGGATGCGGCAAGACTACGTTGTTGCGCCTCACGGCGGGTCTGGAAAAGCTGCAAAAAGGCGCTGTTGAGCTGGAAGGTAAGACGCTTGCCGCACCTGGTCAGGAAATCCCGCCGGAAAAACGTGAGATCGGTTTTGTTTTTCAGGACTTTGTTCTGTTTCCTCACCTCAGCGTAAAACAGAATATCGCCTTTGGTTGCGACGGGCCGGCGAAGAAGGTGAAGACCCGTGTTGCGGCGCAGTTGGAAGCGATGGACCTTGGCGGACTAGCCGAGCGTTACCCTTTTGAATTGTCTGGAGGGCAACAGCAACGTACGGCGCTCGCAAGAGCGCTGATCCGCGAGCCCAAAGCGTTGCTGTTGGATGAACCGTTTGCAAGCATCGACACAGCGTTGCGCCGAAGAGTGCGGGAAGATTTGCGCCGCATACTGAAAGAGCAGAATGTTTCTGTTGTGATGGTGACGCACGACCCCGAAGAGGCGCTGGTACTGGGTGACCGCGTCGCCTTGATGAAAGAGGGTCGGATTGTTGAGGCGGCGGCGCCTGAGATACTTTTTCGGTCTCCGCAAACGCCGGAAGGGGCTACAATTTTCCCGGGCAGTCAGGTGGTGGCAGGGGCGATCGAGAACGGTATTTTGAAAACCGCAATTGGTGACTTTCCAGCAGAGGGTTTGGCTTCAGGCTCTGGCCTTGCCGTGATCCGCGAAGGTGCGATTGCGGGAGAGATTACTAAAACAGGCGGGCTGGAAGTTGTTGATCTGCGCTTTTCCGGCCCCGATTGGGTGGCCTACCTTGCTACGCCTTCGCTTTCACCGCCAATCCGGGTTCGGTTGAGTGAAAAAGTGAAAATTGGCCAGCGCCTCAGTCTGTCTTTTGATCCGTGCAATATTTTTATCTTTTTAAATCAATAACTTGTGCTGTGTTGCCTATTCTGCAATATGTGCTACTAAGAATTATTATCAACAAAGAGAATCCTTATGACGCTGTCCATTCTTAAGAAATCCAGTTTTTCCCTACGTTCCGGTTTGATTGCCACAACAATGGTCGCTCTCGCGGCTTGTGGGCAGCAACAGTCCAATACTGAAGACCCATCGGCCCAAGCGCCAACAGAGGCGGCGGCGTCAATGGATGTCAATGTTTATTCAGGGCGTCATTATGATTCTGACATTGTCTTATTTGATGCGTTTACGGAAGAAACCGGCATTAAGGTCAATGTGATTGAAGCGAACGGTGATGCGTTGATCGAACGTATCGCGCGTGAGGGCGAGGCTTCTCCGGCAGATATCTTCATTACCGCTGATGCGGGCATTTTATGGCGCGGTGAACAGCGCGGTATCTTCCGGTCAACAAGTAACGAGATGCTGGAAAAAGGCGTACCCAGTCAGTTCCGTCATCCTGAAGGAAAGTGGTTTGGCATGACGAAACGCGCCCGCATCGTCATTTACAACAAAGACATGGGATTGCCTGAAGGGTTAAAAGATTACGCTGATCTAGCAGACCCGAAATATCAGGGCATGATCTGTGTACGGTCATCTTCCAATATCTATAACCAGTCTTTACTGGCTTCTATCATTGCTCATGAGGGTGAGGAGGCCGCTGAAGAATGGGCGCGAGGGGTCGTCGCTAATTTTGCGCGCAAGCCACAAGGCAATGACACGGCGCAAATTGAAGCGGTTGCGGCAGGGCTCTGCCGTATAGGCATCGTCAACAGCTACTACGTGGCGCGCTTCGTTGGTTCGGATGATAGCGAAAAAGCTGAAATTGGCGAAAAGCTTGGCGTTCTATTTCCCAATCAGGATGGCCGTGGAACCCACGTCAATATTTCAGGCGCCGGTGTGATGACATATGCGCCGAACCCGGAAAATGCCGAACAGTTGCTCGAGTTCCTGCTGCGCGACGAAACACAAGGCGCTTTTGCTCTCGGCAATAACGAATACCCGATCGCCGTTGGCGTGGAGGCGGAGGGCCCTGTCGCGGCGCTTGGACAATTTAAGGCCGACGATCTCCCGGTCACCAATTATGGTATCAATCAGCCGACGGCGATCAGAATTTTTGATCAGGTTGGCTGGCCGTAATCACCGTATGGCCACTGCCGGATAGGGCGGAACCTGCTCTATCGCTTGTTCCTATCCCTTAGGTTGTGTTGGGGAATATAATTTCCCCCCATGGGTTTGCAAAATTGATATAACAAAGATATAACACCCCTAACAGGCGATCAGGGGATGTTATGACTGAAGGAAGTGCAAAGCGGGCCAATGGCCGGACTGTGCCCGCTGAAGATAATTCAAATCAGGACAATGTTGCAAGCACTCAGACCAGGCCACGGCCGGGCGGGCTTTCAAAAAATGAAAAGCTCGTTTGGGAAGTGCTTTCCACAAGCGCCGAGCCTCTCAAGGCTTACGAGATCCTGGACCAGCTGAAAGAAAAAGGCGTGCGTGCGCCAATGACTGTTTACCGGGCTCTCGATGGCTTGGAGGCAAAAGGGCATATTCATAAGCTCGATGGGCTCAACGCCTTTGTGCTGTGCAATCATGAAGGGCCTCACATGGTCCAGACTTTTCTGGTCTGTGAGACGTGTTCCACCGTGCAGGAGCTGGAAGTGGTCGCGGTTGAAGCCGATATCATTCCGGCAGTGCGTGCGGCGGAATTTGATATGCATACGGCTCGCCTTGAAATTAAGGGCAATTGCACAGGTTGCGTCGTCGCTGCTTAAGCAACAGTCTTGTCGAATCATTTGACTCCTTATGGCTCGGC
Organism: Hyphococcus sp.; assembly: GCA_021604605.1. Lineage (GTDB taxonomy): Bacteria > Pseudomonadota > Alphaproteobacteria > Caulobacterales > Parvularculaceae > Hyphococcus. The sequence continues at coordinate 14,128 of BQJH01000017.1, read as the reverse complement.
TTTATTGTGACCCGCGTCTGCAGAACCCTATGTTTTGTGGGCGCGCTTAACGCGGGAGAGACCCATACAGGACCAGTTGGTTTTCCATTTGGTTTTATTGGGCGCCGAAGGAGCAACCGCCCCGGAAACTCTCAGGCAAAAGGACCGCGTAAGCAAAGGAAGGCTGGAAAGTGGATGTCGTCATAAGCATCCCGCCGAAGGAGTAAGCGAGGGCACAGCCCCGTGAAATCTCTCAGGTTCCCGTGACAGCCGGGGTTGCCGCTCATCAGAGCGGCGCTTTCTAATGGGAACCATTTTGTGTCTGATACATTGCTAAAAACACCGCTTCACGCTTTGCACCAATCTCTTGGGGCGAAGATGGCGCCGTTTGCCGGTTACGATATGCCGGTTCAATATCCGTTGGGTGTGTTGAAAGAGCATCTTCATACGCGCGAAAAGGCGGGCCTCTTTGATGTGTCTCATATGGGGCAGGCGTCTTTGGTCGGGTCAGACCATGAGACCACAGCGAGTGCGCTCGAGACTTTAGTCCCCGGCGAAATTAAAAAACTGGGCGTGGGGCGCCAGCGGTTGACTGTTCTTTTAAATGACAAGGGCGGCATCCTCGATGATCTCATGGTGAGCCGCACCGAGACTGATGGCCGCCTGAACATTGTTGTAAACGGCGCCTGCAAAGAAAATGACTTTGCATATTTGAACGAGCGTCTCCCGGCGGACGTAAAGCTTGAGCGTTTTGACGCGCGCGGGCTGCTCGCATTGCAGGGGCCAAAGGCGGCGGAAGTGTTAGCGAAGCATGCGCCGGATGCTGCAGATATTAAGTTCATGAGCTTTGCCGAAATGATGATCGGCGACATTGCAGCGGTGGTCACGCGCGGCGGCTATACGGGTGAAGACGGGTTCGAAATTTCGATCGCGGGCGAGGACACTGAAAAACTTGCGCGGCTCTTGCTGAGTGACGCCGACGTTGAGCCCATCGGTCTGGGCGCGCGGGACTCTTTGCGTCTTGAAGCGGGGATGTGTCTTTATGGCCATGACCTCAACGAAGAAACATCACCGGTTGAAGGCAATATCGCTTTCACAATTGGCAAACGCCGCCGGGCAGAGGGTGGGTTTCCGGGTGCTGACCGGATCCAGAAAGAATTAGCCGACGGGCCGTCGCGTTTGCGGGTCGGGATATTGCCTGAAGGACGGGCGCCGGCACGGGAAGGCGCCGAAATTCAGTCTGCGGACGGAGAGAAAATCGGCGTTGTTACATCGGGCGGTTTTGGCCCGACAGTCGGCGGGCCGGTTGCCATGGGCTATGTCGATACCGCCCAGGCCGCGAGCGGCACAAATATTCAACTCATCGTCAGGGGAAAAGCGCTGGCGGCAAAAGTTGCAGATATGCCATTTGCCCAGCACCGTTATTTCAGAGGGTAGGAGAACCGAATGTCTATTAAATACACAAATGATCATGAATGGGCGAAGGAAGATGGCGGCGTTTATGTCATCGGGATTAGCGCGCACGCTGCGGAACAATTAGGGGATGTTGTTTTTGTTGAGTTGCCGGAGGTTGGGAAAACCTTTGCGAAAGGCGATGACATGGCGGTGGTTGAGTCTGTCAAAGCAGCATCTGATGTTTATGCGCCAATCTCTGGCGAGGTTGTTGAAGTGAACCAATCGGTCGTCGACGAGCCAGCCAAGGTCAACGAAGACGCCATGGGCGCGGCATGGTTTGTCAAGCTGAAGGCGAGTAATCCCGGCGAGCTGGACGAAATGATGGACGAAGCGGCGTATAAAGAATTCGCCGAGAATTCGTAAATCATGACCAGGAAAAACCCATTCGGATTTGGTGTTGCGCTCGGTATCGCCATTGGCGTCGGCGGCGGTGTTGTATTTAATAACATCCCGCTTGGCGTTGGCCTCGGCGTTGCGTTGGGCGTTCTTATGGGGCTTGCTTTTAAATCACGACAATCAAAGTCTAACGACGAATAAGGTTATAGTTTGTTATGCGCTACTTGCCCTTAAATCCCGCCGACCGGCAGTCTATGTTGAAAACGATTGGCGCCGATCAAATCGATGATTTGTTCAATGATGTGCCTTCTGATGTTTTGAATAGCGACTTCGACCTACCGGATCATCAAAGCGAGCAGGCAGTTGAGCGCACCATGTCTGCCATGGCGGCAAAAAATCAGGCTGCTGGCGCGGGCCCATTTTTCATTGGTTGCGGCGCCTACAAACATCATATCCCCGCAACGGTTGATCACATTATTCAACGTTCTGAATTTTTAACCGCTTACACGCCCTATCAGCCGGAAATTGCTCAAGGCACGCTGCAATATCTTTTTGAGTTCCAGACCCAGGTCGCGGCTTTGACCGGTATGGAAGTGGCGAACGCCTCAATGTATGACGGGTCCACCGGCTGCGCTGAAGCAGCGTTGATGGCGCGCCGGGTGACAAAGCGGCGAAAACTGGTTCTGTCTGGCGGTCTGCATCCGCATTATGCCGCTGTCACGCGCACCAACCTTGAGCTGCATGACGACCAGGTCGTAATGGCGCCGCTTGATGAAAGCGCGAGCGAAGACATTGCCGCAATGATCGATGATGAAACCTCCTGCGTGATTGTTCAAACGCCGGATGTTTTCGGCAATGTTCGGGACTTGTCGCCCATTGCAGAAGCGGCCCATGCAAAAGGCGCCCTCCTGATCGCCGTGGTGACAGAAATTATTTCTCTTGGCGCCATAAAAAGCCCCGGCGAGATGGGCGCCGATATCGTCGTTGGTGAAGGCCAGTCCATCGGCAATCCGCTTGGCTTTGGCGGGCCTTATGTGGGCCTCTTTGCTACGCGTCAAAAATACATTCGCCAGATGCCGGGACGTCTTTGCGGTGAGACGGTTGATGCGGTCGGGCAGCGCGGTTTTGTGTTAACCCTGTCAACGCGTGAGCAACATATTCGCCGTGATAAAGCGACATCAAATATCTGTACAAATTCTGGTCTTTGCACGTTGGCGTTCACAGCCCACATGACGTTGCTGGGTGAGGCGGGCTTGCGAAAATTGGCGCGCCTTAATCATGAAGCAGTATGCAAAACCGCTGATGCGTTAGAAAAGATCGACGGTGTTGAGATCATCAATAAATCTTACTTCAACGAATTTACGCTGCGGCTGCCGAAGAACGCTAATGACGTTGTGAATGCGCTGGCGAAAGAAGGTGTTCTTGCTGGTGTGCCGGGCGGGCGCTTGTGGCCAGATGATCCAGCGGCGGAGAATTTATTGATTGTCGCCGCAACAGAATGCGTGACGGATGAGGATATTGAAACGTTCGCGACAAAACTGAGGCAGGCTGTGTGATGTCGTTGAGGTGGCACTATGCTCAGGGAAAGTTTTCAGAAGCTGTTGGTTCAATGGCAGCAAGTAGCAGGCCGTTAAGGGAGCGTTTGGAAACTGCTTTTCTTTCGCACTTAGTGCATTTGCAATTATCTGATTTTCCACAAGAGTTGCACGGTAGATATAGCGATTTAGTGAAAAACCTTTCTACGGCAAAGCCAGTATACAAAGGTGAGGGCAGTGTGAACGCGACTATTAGAACAATGCATCCTAGTAAAGCAAAGAAGCTAATAATTGAAATTTCTTCTATCAATTTTTCATTAGCCCAAATCTATACCGATTGAGATATAGCATGACCATGAACTCAACAGGCCGACCAACCCGATCCGACAATGCTGCGGCGACAGATGCGCCAACTTTTACCGGCAATAAAGCGCTGCAAATTGAAGAGGCGTTGATTTTTGAGATTGGTGATTTTGCGGGTACGGGCGTTGACCTTGCCGAGCCGGAAGCGCGCGAAGACCGCCTTGGCGGCTTAAACCGCAATAGTGACATTGGCCTGCCGGGTTTGTCCGAACCGGAAACCATGCGCCACTTTGTACGGCTTTCACAAAAAAATTACGCCATCGATATGGGGCCGTTTCCGTTGGGTTCGTGCACGATGAAACACAATCCCCGCCTCAACGAAAAAGTCGCGCGGCTGCCGGGCTTTGCTGATCTTCACCCGCTGGCGCCTAATGACGCTGTGCAAGGCGCACTGGAAGTGATCGACACGCTCGCCTTCTGGCTCAAAGAACTGACGGGCATGCCCGCTGTCGCGATGTCGCCAAAGGCAGGCGCACATGGCGAGCTTTGCGGTATGATGGCGATTAAAGCGGCGATTGAAGCGCGCGGTGAAGGCGATCAACGCACGCGCGTGCTTGCGCCGGAATCAGCGCACGGCACCAACCCCGCAACGGCTGTGCAGTGCGGGTTTAAAGTTGACGGTATTCCCGCCGATAAAACCGGCCGGGTTGATCTTGAAGCGTTGAAAGCAAAGCTCGGCGATGATGTCGCCGGGATCATGGTGACAAACCCCAATACATGCGGCCTTTTCGAGCGGGACATTCGCGCCATTGCTGATGCGGTTCACGAGGCCGGTGGATATTTTTATTGCGACGGGGCCAACTTCAACGCCATCGCCGGTAAAGTGCGCCCCGGTGACCTTGGCGTCGATGCGATGCACATCAATTTGCACAAAACTTTTTCAACGCCTCATGGCGGTGGTGGTCCGGGATCTGGCCCGACAGTTTTGTCTGAAGCATTGGCTGCTTTTGCGCCGATCCCTTATGTCGTCTCTGAGGAGGGTAAGTTCCACCTTGTTGAAACCCGCCGCGCGGCAAAGGCGGAAGGTGATGGCGCTGAAAGTTTTGGTCGGTTGACGGCCTTTCATGGTCAGATGGGTATGTTCACCCGCGCGCTCGCCTATATGCTGAGCCACGGCAAAGACGGCATTCGTCAGGCTGCTGAAGATGCTGTTTTAAACGCCAATTATGTTCAGGCTCGATTGAAGCAGGAAATGACAGTCGCTTTTGATGGCTATTGTATGCACGAAGCGTTGTTTGACGATCGCTTTTTGAAAAATACGGGCGTTGAGACAATCGATTTTGCCAAGGCAATGATCGATGAGGGCTATCACCCCATGACTATGTATTTCCCCTTGGTGGTGCATGGCGCCATGCTGATAGAGCCAACCGAGTCAGAATCAAAACGCGAGCTGGACCAGTTCTGTGAAGCGCTCTTGTCTTTGTCAAAAAGAGCAAAAAGCGGTGAAATCGAATTCTTCCAGGCTGCGCCGGTTCATGCGCCGCGCCGCAGGCTCGATGAAACTGTGGCTGCAAGAAAACCGATATTGCGTTGGACGCCGGAAAACCCAGCGGAGGCGGCTGAATAGGCTTTGTTCTGGCGCTCACGCAAATTCGACTTTCCTCTGGCGAGGGTTTCAGCCTAACCTTTCTCCGGCAATAAACGAGCCAGAGGGCCACCGCGAATGAATTTCTTCACCCGATTTACCATGAACGGCATCGAGTTTTTGTCGACACTGTTTGTTTTTGCCGTTGGATTTGGCGTCTTGGCGATTATCGCGATGTATCTGATCGATTCATCGCAATCGAAAGACGCTGTGCGCCATAATTATCCGGTTGTCGGGCGGTTCCGCGAACTGTTCACGCGGCTCGGAGAATTTTTCCGGCAGTATTTTTTCGCGCTGGATCGCGAAGAGATGCCCTTCAACCGGGCTGAGCGCGACTGGATTTATAAATCATCAAAAGGTGGGAACAATACTCAGCCCTTTGGCTCGACCCGTAATCTCAATTTGGTCGGCACACCGATTTTTGTGAATTGTCCTTTCCCAAGGCTTGATGAAGAGGCGAGCGACCCCCCGCCGGTTGAGTTCGGGCCGCACACGCCGCATCCCTATCTTGTCTCATCGATCATCAATGTGTCGGCGATGAGTTTTGGCTCCCTCTCTAAACCCGCCGTGCAAGCTTTATCGCGCGGGGCGGCGCTTGCGGGCTGTTATCTAAATACCGGTGAGGGGGGCCTCGCGCCTTATCATCTGGAAGGCAATTGCGATGTTATCTTTCAGATGGGGACGGCAAAATACGGCGTGCGCAATGATGCTGGCGGTCTTGATGATGAAAAGTTGAAAGAGATTGCGGCCAAACCTCAGGTTAAAATGATTGAAGTCAAATTGGCCCAAGGCGCCAAACCGGGGAAGGGCGGGATCCTTCCTGCGGCGAAGGTCAATCGCGAGATTGCAAAAATTCGCGGCATTCCGGTTGGTAAAGCATCGATCTCGCCAAACCGGCACCCGGAAATTGATAATATCGATGAGCTTCTCGATTTCATCGAGCATGTGCGATCTGTCTCAAAGCTGCCAACGGGGTTTAAGACTGTGCTTGGCGCTTATGGCTGGCTGGATGAGCTTTGTGACGCTATTGAGCGACGTGGTGTTGAAGCCGCGCCAGACTTTATTACGTTAGATGGCGGTGAGGGTGGAACCGGCGCCGCGCCGATGTCGTTGATGGACAATGTCGGCCTGCCTATAAAGTCAGCCCTGCCGATGCTGGCGGATATTCTGGAGCGCCGGGGCTTGCGCAACCGGATAAAAATTATTGCAGCGGGGAAACTTGTGACGCCCGCAGAGGTTGCGTGGGCTTATTGCGCTGGCGCTGATGTGGTCAACACGGCGCGCGGCTTCATGTTTTCCATTGGGTGCATTCAAGCGCTCAGGTGCCACACCAATAATTGCCCGACAGGTGTGACGACCCATAAGAAAAGTCTGCAAAGCGGGCTTGACCCGAAATTGAAATCAAAACGCGTTTCAAAATACGTTGAAAAAATGCGCAAAGATGTCGCGATGATCGCGCATTCATGCGGCGCGGCGCATGCGCGAAATTTGAAAAGCTTTCATGTACGCATCGTACAGGATGATGGCAGTTCTGTTCCGCTTGATGAATTATTGGCCCGTCGCCGCCCCCTGGCGCCGCATGAATATGCGCAAGGTAATCGCGCTAAGGATTAAAGCCCCCAGCTTTTAGAAAAGCTGTTTCGGTTGGCGTTGATTGACGCCCCATAATCTTGTTGCGATGGGGGAAGCGCCCAAACTTCTTGACGATATCCCGATGCTCGATGGCGTATGGGACATTCATGGTTCCAGGCAATCGTGCTTTGTATAGCGCTACGGATTTTTCCTGCACTGCCAGCACTTCCGAATGCATGAAAGGCATGTAGAAAAATGCCTTTTCCTTTCGGTCGAACAGCTGATCGTAGCGGCGGCGAATGGCGCCGTTGGCGATGGCCAGCGCTTGTTTATCCTGAGCGAAGGCGCGCGGCGTATCGCGGTAAGTGTTTCTGGAAAATTGATCGAGAACAATAATTAAAGCCAGACAATGGTGCGGGTTTGATTGCCAGACATCCAGCCTGCCGGAACAGGCGGCCTCATGCATGGCGCCAAATCGTGTGCGCACAGTCTGATCGAATTGGGCGCTGCGGCGAAACCACTGATAGGGCTTTGTATCTTCAAACCAGAATGTGAGAACAGCTTGCGCAGCGGCTGAGGTGGGGCGTCCTGTAAATGGGACGTCCATTAATTCAGCTTGTTGCGCAGTCCAGAAATAGCCTTGTCGGCGAAGGCTGTTTGCGCACCGGCGTCCATGCGTTCGCGAATGATCGTGCGCGCTGCTTCAACAGCCAGATCAGCCGTTTGTCCACGTACTTCTGATAGGGCTTGCGCCTCAGCACGGGCGATCTTTTCTTCAGCGGCTTTGGTCCGGCGTTCCATTTGTGCGTTGATCTTGTCACGCGCTTCTGCGGCCATGTTTTTGGCGTCGGCTTTTGCCTGTTTGACGATAGCGGCCGCTTCATCTTCCGCCTCGCGTTGACGACGCTGATAACGAGCCAGCAATTCCTGCGCTTCTTCCCGCATCTTGCGCGCTTCATTGATCTCATCGGAAATGTTCTGCGCGCGCTTATCGAGGCCCGCCGTGATCATCTTGTGCAGACCCACGCGCGCAAAGATACCGATGACAATGACAAAGGAGACCAGAACCCAGAACGACGTATCCGCCAACAAGCCGCCGCTTGCGTGCTCGGCGCCAGCTTCGGCGGCTTCTTCTGCGGCGGCTATCATGATGGCGGGGAAGGAAATAGTCATGAGGTCTGTTCCGGTTTAATCCGATGAAACGGAGGAGACAGCGCGGGTCGCGGCCTCTTGGGTTGGCGCTTCATCAATCAGAGTTTCGACAAGGGCGCGGGCCGTGTCCGCAGCGGCGTCACGGACCTTTTCAGCGGCTTTGGTTTTCATCTCAGTGATGCGCGCTTCGGCGACGCCGAGCTGTTTTTCCAGTTCTTTGTCAGTCTCGGCTTGAAGCTTGGCAATTTCTGCGTCTACTTCAGTCCTTGTATCCGCAGCAATACCTTGTGCTTTGGCCTTGGCGTCGGCAAGCGCCTGAACATAGTCTTGTTCAGCCTTTTCAGCCTGCCCTTTAAACTCGCTGGCCTGATCGAGATCGTCAGCAATCCTGTCTCGACGTTCTTCTATGGCGCCGCCAATGGCCGGCAGAAATTTGCCTGACATCAGCGCATAAAGAATGCCGAACGTGATCGCCAGCCAGAACAGCTGACTTGGCCACCATGTGGGATCAAGCTGGGGCAGGCCCGCAGAGGCCGCTTCACCGTGAACTTCTTCAGCGGCGGCAGCGGCGCTCGAAATGATTGCGAAGACGGACAATGACCCTCTCCTTAATTGCTAAACAGCCAGGCTGCTTAGAATGTGTAAAGAATGATCATTGCGATCGCGAAGCCGAGAAGGCCGGTAAACTCTGTCAGCGCGAATGCGAGAAGCATTGTTGGCTGATTTGCAGCAGCCGCAGAAGGATTGCGGAATGCGCCTGAAAGGAAGTTACCGAAGATAAGACCAAGACCAACACCAGCACCCGCGAGAGGGATAGCGGCTAAGCCTGCGCCAATTAGTTTTGCTGCTTCTGCGTCCATTTTATTCACTCCTAAAAAGTTTTCTTGAGCCGGTAATCCCGATGTCGCGGATGGCCCTTAAAGCCCGCGCGGGAAATCTTCGTTTAGTGGTCGGCGGCGTGCGCCGCGTCGCTGAGATAGATGCAAGTCAGAACCGCAAAGACATATGCCTGTAGCGCCGCCACCAGAAATTCCAGTGCGGTCACGGCAATAGCGCCCAGGAACGGTGCAATGCTAAAGGCCATCACAGCCCCGCCGGCGCCAATCAGGGATACGACAAACCCTGCAAAAAGCTTCAAAATAACGTGACCGGCAAACATATTCGCGAATAGCCGGACAGCCAGACTTAAAGGCCGTGAGAGGAATGAGATCACCTCAATCAGGCACAAGAGCGGCATCAACCAAAGCGGCAGACCGGATGGCCAGAACAGTCTTAAAAAGCCCAGCCCGTTTTTGTAAAAACCGTAAACAATGACGATGGTGATCGTCACCATGGCCAGCGCCAGCGTGACAATCAGATGGCTGGTTGGCGTGAATGTATGCAATTCATGAGCAATCCAAGGTAAGCTTGGCAAAAGACCAAATAGGTTCATCGCCAGAATGAAGATGAACAGCGTGAAAACATAAGGGAAGAATTTCCGCCCCTCTGCGCCGATTGTGTCGCGCACAAGGTCAGAGACAAATTCGTAGATGACTTCCGCCATTGACTGGGCCCGGCTGGGGATCAGTGCGGCGCGGCGTGTCGCCACCAGGAAGAAAAGACAGATCGCGCCAGTGCCGATAATCATCCACAGCGCTGAATTCGTCAGAGAGATATCGATAGAGCCAAGGTGAAGGTCGACAATCGGCAGAATTTGAAACTGCTCCATTGGGCCTTCAGCGCGTAGTCCAAACATGTCTTTTCCCGTCTGCAGATGATTGCCCGTCTTGCGAACAATACCTGGTTAAAACTCTCTATAGCGACCGCGATAAATTTCGCAGTCCGGCGGCAAAGCCAAGCCCCATTCCGATCAGAAGGAATAAAGGCGCGGTTCCCAACCACTTATCCAATCCCAATCCGAGCAACGATCCGACAAAAAGCCCGGCCAGCAATTCTGAGGAAACGCGCATTGCTTTGCCCCAGGCGGCGCCATTACCCTTTGGATCGCTATCCGGTTCATTGGCCCCGCGCATGGCGTCGAGGCGCTCCGAAAAGTCTTCCAGTGAGGGTGGTTCCTCTTTGCCGGCGTCTTCCGCCATTTACTTGCCCGAAAGTGGGTGCAAACGGACGCCTGCACCCCTTGAAAATCGCGCGGACCATATAGGCGCTGCAGCGCAGCGTCAAGCAAGGGTTTTCCCTCATAACCGGTTGAATTTTATAGAGGAAATTAGCCGCGTCGAGACGACGCGGCAGACGCGGCTGAAAGCTTCTGTTCAAGCCCCCAAATATCACTCTCAAGTGGAATCATTGTCTGCGCCGATGCCTGTTTATGGGCCCTGTTTTTCGGCGATATTAGCAATCAAAAGGACAAAGCCCGATGAAGGTAGACCATATCAAGCTTTTTCATTTTCCGGCCACGAGAAGCGCCAGAGTGCGGTGGGTGCTCCATGAAACTGTCGGGGACGATTTTGAGGTCGAGACGGTCAACCTCTATGGCGGGGTCCAATATGGGCCAGAGTTCATGGCAATGAACCCCAATCACAATGTGCCGGTGCTTGAAATCACGTGGGATAATGGCGAGCGCAAGCATATGCTGGAAAGCGCCGCCATGGTCGCCTTGCTGGCGGATGCGTTTCCGGAAAAAGAACTGGCGCCGCCGGCAAACGAATTATCGCCAGCCCGCGCCGATTATCTCCAGATGCTGCATTTTGGCGGTTCGTGGATGGATATGATGCTTTGGCAGATCCGCATTCATGAGCACCTGTTGCCGAAATCAGAAGCGGACCCCCATACGATCGAGCGCTACAGAAGCAAGTTTCAAAATGAGGTCGAGCCTCAATTGACGGCGCGTCTGGAGAAGGGAGACTTCATTTGCGGCGATAGGTTCACGGCGGCCGACTGTGTCATTGGTCACAACGTGACATGGGCAAAAGGTTATGGTCTTTGTCAGGCGAGTATCTTCCGGCGCTACCTGTCAAAGATTTCAAAACGGCCCGCTTTTGTGAAGGCGTTTTCGGATGCGCGAGAGTTTACGCCCGTACCGCCGAAGGAGAGTACGGTCGGCAGCCAGTTTAGCGGTTAAACTGCCTGAAAGAAGCAACGAGACGTCACAGGTTGAGGATGGTTTCAAAGCCGCCGAAAATCATCCGCTTACCATCGAATGCCATATCCTCAGGCGGTTTCATTCGTGGATCGTCCATAGCGCTTTTTAGTCCCTTATCGCGGACCGCCTTTGAAGGCCAGGTGATCCATGAAAAAACGACCGTTTCATCTTCTTCAAGCTTCACCGCCATTGGAAAAGACGTAACTTTACCGTCAGGCACGTCGTCTCCCCAACACTCTACAATGGTAAGGGCGCCGTGGTCCTTAAAAACCGGCGCCACTTCTTTCGCCATTTTCAGATAGTCGTTTTTCCGGTTGGTTTTTACGGCCAGAACATACCCGTCAACATAGGTCATGAGCCTCTCCTGTATTGATTTTGTGTTTTGCGCCGCGCCAGCATTCCGGATAAGGTGGCGTTAATCAAGGCGTCAAGCCAGCTAGCGGACGAGCGGCGTTGGCGGGCCATAAAGGAGGCGTGTTCATGGTATTCAATATCAAAATGCTTGGCGCAAAAAGCGGAATTGTCATGTTGACGCTGTTGGCGGCGGCGTGCGGCAAGTCTTACGACACGGAAATTACAGGCGAGATGAGCTATATGCCGATGCTTGGCGCCGATTCCCTGCTTGTGGAATATGAGCCAACGAAATTTGCGGTGGTTTACGCTGGTGACGACACCAAACTTGTCAATATCAATCGAACCGACGCCGGCATTGTCTGGACGCTTGGCGGCGACGTGATTGTTCGCGGCGATAAAACTGAATCGGTAGAAGACTTCGCCGATGACGGCGTCGTCTACATGACCAACAGCAACAAAGGCGATCAGGTCATCGATCTATGGATCAACGCATCTTATGTGAAAAGCGTTAAGGTGGAGTAATCCTACTCCGCAGCCGCTAATTGTTCGGCTTTTGACAGATCAACAGAAACAAGTTGCGACACGCCGCGCTCGATCATCGTGACGCCGAACAACCGGTTCATGCGCGACATGGTCAGCGCATGGTGCGTGATGATGATGAAGCGGGTTTCTGTTTCCTGCGCCATTTCGTGCAGCATACGGCAGAAACGTTCCACATTCGCATCATCAAGCGGTGCGTCGACCTCGTCGAGAACACACACTGGCGCCGGGTTCGCCATAAAGACCGCGAAGATCAACGCCGTTGCTGTCAGCGCCTGCTCACCACCAGACATAAGAGACAATGACGCCAGTTTCTTGCCGGGTGGTGACGCAAAAATTTCCAGGCCAGCATCAAGCGGATCATCTGAGTCGATCAGTCGTAATTCTGCATGACCGCCATTGAAGAGACGCTTGAACAGATCAGTAAAGTTCGTGTTCACGGTTTCAAAAGCATCGAGCAATCTTTGTCGTGCTTCCCGGTTCAATCCGCCAATGGCTGCGCGGAGTTTGCGGATCGCGCCTTCGCAATCTTCACGCTCGACATTGAGCTCGGTCAGGCGTTCGCCAACCTCTTGCAGTTCTTCGTCAGCGCGTAAGTTGACGCCGCCGAGGTTTTCCCGCTCGCGCTTATAGCGTTCCAGCTTGCGGTCAATGTCATCACGGGCCGGCAGGTCTTTACCTTCTTTGTGCTCAGCAAGTTCCAGAAGATTTTCCGGCGCCGTTTCACACGTTTCCTGCGCAAGGGTGCAAGCTTCTTCAACGCGCTCGGCGGCGGCCTCGGATTGTGCTTCCAGCCGCGCCCTCGCTTCACGCGCTTCTGAAGCTTCATGGTCAGCGGCTTTTGCGGTTTTATCCGCCTCTTGCGCAATGTTCTGTCCCTGGGCGAGAGCGTCCGCTGCTTCAGATCGTTTTGTTTCCGCCGTTGAAATCTGATCGAGGAGACGTTTGCGTTTTTCTTCAATCTGCTGCGGCGCTTCGGCGGCATTTTGATGGGCCGCTTCGGTTTCAACGAGCCGGTTTTGCAATTCTTCGATGCGCAGTTGAGCCGTTTCAGCACGAGACGCCCAGACACCGCGCTCACGCGATAATTCTGACAGGCGTTCTGCACGCATTTTCGATTCGCGCGCCAGATCATTATAAGAGGCGCGGGCTTCCCCGGCGCGTGCGCGCGCTTTAGAGACTTCGTCTCTTGCTGTGGATACGCCTTCTGCGATCAATGCGGCGTCGGGCAAAGCGGATTTTTCTTCTTCAAGATTGCTGTGGGCGAGTTCGGTCTCGACTTTATCTTCACCAAGGCGCGCAAGATTTTCATCGATTGAGGCGATGCGAGCATTGGCGCGTTCATGATCGCGCTCAAGGCCAGAAAGCGTTGCCCGCGCGGTGTCGAGCGCGCGCCGCGCTTCAGAGAATAATACCCGCGCTTCGCGTTCAAATCCCTGATTTTTTTTCAGCGCTTCCAGTGCGACTTGGTGCGCAGATTCCGCATCGCGGCGTCTTGTTTCTGCGCTCTCAAAGTCGCGTTCGAGAACCTGCAAGCGGTTTCGTTGTTCAAGGCGAATAGCAGCGGCGGTCTTGGCGTCTGAATGGGCAGTAAATCCGTCCCAGCGCCAGAAGTCGCCGTCACGAGAAACCAGCCGTTGACCGGGTTTCAACTCATAACGAAGACGATCACCCGCATCGCGCTCGACGACACCGATAGAGGTCAGGCGCCGGGCTAATTGTTCCGGCGCACGCACGAAATCGCTAAGCGGTCTGATGTGCTCCGGGAGCGGATCATCGCTTGGCGTTTTGCCAAAGGTTGACCAATGCGCCGGTGCATCTTCGTCAGTCGCTGCGCTTAAATCATCACCCAATGCGGCTGCAAGGGCGTTTTCATAGCCGGGATCAACGTCGATCATTTCGATGAGCGGGCGCCAGTCTTCAGACTCATTGGCGGCCAGCACTTTGCGCAACGCTTCGCGTTCCGCGTCAATTTCCGTCAGGCTTTGTTCAGCCTTGCGCAATGGCCCGCGCAACGCCAATTCCTGTTCTTCAGCTTTGGCGCGGTCTTCCTCTGATCGGTGGAACGCGGCTTCCGCTGCAACACCCGCTTCATCAGCATTTTTGAACTTGTTTTCGGCCTGTTCGAGCGCCACCGATTGTTCCGGTGTTGGCTTAATGAGATCACGCTCGTCC
>BQJH01000016.1 GCA_021604605.1 Hyphococcus sp. | reverse complement strand
CAGACGACATCAACCGACCGCAGTCTTCAGAGGTTGAAACCAGCCCGTTCTCGTCCGCTTCTGTGAACATCGGAAATGACCGGACAACCCGGCCAATGGTGCGAAGCTCTGTGTCGGTGATCTGACCATCGGAGGCCGATGTCATGACCATGAGATAGATCACGGCTTCTTGCGGTGTGAGACTGGCGACGCCTTGTGCCATAACAGGGTGCACTCCTTGGATGCTATTTTGAGGGAAGCTAGCTGTTGCAGCGCAATACGGCAAGCACGGCGAATTCGGAAAATCAGGAGAAAAGAAGCCTTCTGCAAAGAAAAAGGGAGCAGCTAAAAGCTACTCCCTTTCTTTCGCTCTCACGAAAATCCGAAGCGCACCCCAATCCAGTGAGAATTCGGTCACTCTCCGAACGTTACATTTGAATGCCCGCTTTGCAGCTGCCATCCTCTATAACTAGACCTATTGGGCGTAGGGTCCGAATATAACTGCCGCTATACTCTGCGGCCCCACGTCCTCCAGATCCGCCTCATCTCTTCCAGTCAAAGCTTGCGCCTTGTCTGACTTTGATGCCGCGCGCTGACTAACAGCTTGACCCGCTGTTCACGGCGATCCCGGGTCCCTTCTTCTCATGCTCTTTCAAACATAGCATCCAGGCTGAACCGCTCAGGTTCATCAAATATGCGAAAAACTTTCCTTTATTTTTCTTCCCGGCTTACCTCTGAGCGCTGCAACCGGCTAGCATATCGTTTCGTTTTTTCGTCCAACCCGCCGCTAGGAAAATACAACGAATTGTCTATAGAACCGCGAAACATGATCAGGATACCAACTTATTGTCCGTCGTCGAATCATTCTTTTCCACAATCTTTCAGACTATCTCGTGTGGAAAACCACGTGCAATGAATACAAGACGTTGTCAGGTTTTTTTGAAAATGACGCTGAGATTATTCGCGGGCATTTCCACAATACCTTCCAGCGCCAACGAATTTTTCTGCGCCAGTGCGAGCAGGTCATGCTCAACATCTCGCACACCCCAGTTTGGGTCACGAGATTTCAAACTAATGTCAAACGCCTCATTCGACGGTGATGTATGCTCTCCGCAGCGCTTAAACGGCCCGTATAGAAACAACATACCGCTTGCAGCGAGCAACCGCCTGGCGCCGGCAAACAGTCCTTCAGCCGCCTCAAAAGGCGCAATATGGATCATGTTGATCGAGATAATAGCGGCAAAGGGCGCACTGTCCTCCACACCCCATTCTGGTTCAGTCACATCGATCCCATGCGGACCGGATAAGTTTGGCAAATCCACATGCTTAATCCAGGCGGCGATAGAGGCCCGAGATTTTTTGTCCGGGTCGCCCGTATGCCACTCTAATTTTGGCGCAGCGCTGGCAATATGCACGCTATGCTCGCCGGTGCCGCCGCCAATTTCCAGAACTTTTCCGCTCGTAGGCGCCGCCTTTATAAACACATCGCGAATTGCATCGCGGTTGCGGGCGGCAGAAGGCGAAAACAATCGCTCACCAGCTTGCTCACGGTCTTCAAGCGCAGTTTCCCGCTTCACCATCAGGTTACTCTCTGTTGATATCGCAATCGCCTTCTGACGATTACGCCCTATCTAGCCCGAACAACTAGCCCCGCCAAGGATACAAAATTTTGCGCAATGAGGGTGGTTTAATTTCACCGGCCGCGCCGCTGCTTCAAGCGTTGGCCCCATCTCAAAAGCACGATCGTAGGCAAGCAACGTACATGATAGGACAACCGGCGTCTTTTCGCCTTTGCGCTTTACCAACATACGGGAAGAAGCGCACATTATATCGTGCGGGCTTTTGCCAAGCGTCTCCCAACAATCTGTAGTGATTTCGGGAACCGGCGCCGCTTCATCCATTTCAGGAAACAGGATCAATGCCTGAGGGTCATTTGCATCAAGAGTAAAATTGTATTCTGTAAATAAATTGGCAAAGCCTTTTCTCAAGACTGTTTCAGTCTCCCCCCATAACGTGCGCCCGGCAACAGAAATCGAAAACCCGCATTCCGACAACCAGCCCAAACCGGCCAGACCGGCGTCAAAACTGCCTGCGCCGCGTTCTTCATCATGACGGCTTTTCGTATAATGATCGAGACTGATACGTAGCTTCAAGCGGGCGCCATATTGCTCGCGCAGTCCCATTAAACTTTTTTTAATCTGCTCACGCAGCATTGGGCGCATGGCGTTGGTCAAGATCAGCACTTCAAAGCCTGCCTCTAACGAGGCTCGCGCCATCATCAACATGTCAGGGTTCATGAAAGGCTCACCACCAGTAAACCCTATTTCGCGCGCGCCCATTCCAGCTGCTTCTTTTAAAAACGGCGATAAGTCCTCTGAAGAAAGATAAACCAGTCGATCGTTCTTGGGGGAAGATTCAATATAACAATGGCTGCATTCGACGTTACAGAGCGTACCAGTATTGACCCAGAGCGTCTTCAATCCATCAAAATCAACATGCGCCCGTACTGCACCCGTTGCGGTGACATCAGGATCATCAAATTTTTGTCGATTGTCGTTTCGGGTCGCCGCCCCTGTTGGGACAACCCGAACACTACCATCATCCGCCATATGCCCCGTCCGCCTTAACAAAGCCCGCATTGCCCCGGCTACATTCGCCAATTGGCTTTACTTTGTTGAGGATACCTTGCGCGCAAACGCCCGCCAGCGGCAACCGGCGGGCGTTCAAGTTTTCTTGAGGTCGCTACGTTAAAGCAGCTTATTCAATCGGCTCCAGTGGCGCGCCGTAAACCGCATCATCTTCATATTGCGGTGTTTCAGGCAACGGCTCACCGGTCACCGGATCAATCGCTGTTGGCTGTAATGGCGCGACGAGAGCAGCAGGCTGATCACGGTGCGCCAGCGCCCAAACTGCGTTCTGCAGGGTCGCAGAATTTGGTCGCGCTACTTTTTCCCGATAGATG
The DNA here is from genome assembly GCA_021604605.1 of Hyphococcus sp. Lineage (GTDB taxonomy): Bacteria > Pseudomonadota > Alphaproteobacteria > Caulobacterales > Parvularculaceae > Hyphococcus. The sequence goes on along the minus strand of BQJH01000016.1, from coordinate 20,063 downwards.
ATGTCTGCCGGCGTAACGTTGGCGCCGTAATACTCCCGATTCCAGCTGTGACGTGCTTTCAGCAGCGCGCCCTCAAGGGTGAGCCCACCGTAAAGTCCGCGTGAGCGCGAAAAGGCCAGCACATCAACCGTTTGCGCTTTGGCGCCACCGCCAATTGGACCAGCCGCCAGAGACAGGTCAGCGCCCAGCTTCACATTTGTGGACAAAAGCTGCTCCATACCGCGCTGTGTCATCACCGCGAGGATCGTTTCCGACCCTTCAACGCCGATCTGCAGCCCAAAAGAAACCGACCCGATTGTGAAGAAGGTCGGCTCAGACCAGCTGCCATCTTCATTGCGGGCGATCATGATGGCGTTGCCGCCGGAAGCGCCAAAGACGAAACCACCCCGTAATGAACGCGGGATAATCACCATGGCTTTTGCGTCATCCGCCAACCCCCAGAGGGGCTCATAGGCCGTGTCATTGGCGAAATACGCCACCGTATCTGTCGCCTTAACGACCAGTTCTTCCGCTTTTTCACGTTTTGACTTCGCCGCTGCAGGCGCTGTCACTATACCAAACGCGATTATTACCGCGCTAAAAATTCCAATAAGCCGTCTAACCATTTGCGGCCTCCTTTCCCTGCTCGCGCGCCGATAAATTGCGCCGGGCTCATTCAACATAAGCGTGTTCGCGGGGGCCAAAAGATGGCGCCCCCAAGCAAACTCCATGAATTCTTGGAGAGGTTCGCGCCATTCGTCGAGGGCTGTCAGCATCTTTTCGGACCCGAACCGGGTTTTACCGGCTTTTTCGCACCCTCGCTTGACGATTAGCCCTGCGCGCGCAAAACCTACCGTTCTGGCGGGTGTAGCTCAATGGTAGAGCAGGAGCTTCCCAAGCTTAAGACGAGAGTTCGATTCTCTTCACCCGCTCCAATCATGATGGATTATTTGCCACGGTTGTTCGGGCGGCTTCCTGGACTACATAGGCGTCCATGACCCATGATCTCGAACAAAAGCACGATAAAAAGAGCAACTCTAAATCCTTGCGGTTTGTCTGGGTTTGCTCCGGGTTGCTGCTTGGCGTTATCGCCATTTTTGCTTTTGCCATGCAGCTTGAGATTTTTGACGCTGGACCACACGTCGTTTTTGCGATGGTTGCCGGCGTCTTTGCAACCATCCTGCTTGGCGTGGGGTTGATGGCGCTGGCTTTTCATTCAGATGACAGCGGCATCGACGATCATCAGTAAGAGCTAAATAGATTAGGGCCAGGATCAGAGACAAACTAGAAATTGTCTTTGCGTCGCCGTGTCTCTGCAAATACCTCGACCGGATCGCTGCCAACCAATTCAAGCGCAGCTTGTAAACCTTTATCTTCCGCTCGCAAAAAAGGGTTCGTCGCCAACTCACGCGCGACGTCTGTCGGCACAGTTGGCGTTCCCGCTGCGCGCAATTGATCAACCTCTGCTGCACGTTTTTTTAAAGCCTCATTATGCGGATCAACGCTTAACGCAAAAGCGGCGTTCGCTTGTGTGTATTCATGGGCGCAGTAAAGTTTTGTCGCTTTCGGCATGGATGCTATTTTGGAAAGTGACGCCCACATTTGCGCCGGCGTGCCTTCAAACAACCGACCACACCCCATGGCAAAAATAGTATCTCCCACAAACGCCGCCCCATCCTCTTCAAAATGATAGACAATATGGCCTGACGTATGACCTGGCGTGTCGTAAATGATCGCGCTGGATTTACCGAGCATCACAACATCATCCTGACCGACCGCGCGATCCAGCCCCGGAATTCGATCCGCCTCAGCCTTTGGGCCAATGATTTCACAAGACCATTGCTCTTTCAGGGCCAGATTGCCGCCAGCATGATCCCAATGATGATGAGTATTAAAAATATATGTGAGCGTCCAACCCGTCTCACCCAGCGCCTGATTGATCGCGTTCACATCCGGCGTGTCGATCGCAGCAGTCTCGCCCGTTTCACCATCGCGTATCAAATACCCATAATTGTCTGACAGACAGGGGATTTGCAGAATTTCTAAAGCCACGACACATCCTTTTTGCTTTTCACTGACCTTTTGCTGCGCTACGCCCAATGAACCTACTGGATCAAACGCTATGGGTAAAACTTTAACGGCTGAATAGTTCGTCATGCGCACAGACATTCTGGAGTTTCACGAATTTTATCGCACCGCTCTTGGTGTTGCGACCCGTGACTTCATCCGCGATCATCTGCGTGATGCGTGGGGCGACAGCACAGGTCTTGCGATCGCAGGGTTCGGTTACGCCAATCCTTACCTTGAGTGTTTTGGAAAGGCGGAACGCACTCTCGCCCTTTCACCGGGTTCACAAGGGATTATCCGCTGGCCAACCAGCGCCAAAAACAGAGCATGCCTTGTTGGCGAAAATGACTGGCCCCTGCCTGACGCAAGTCTTGATCGTGTTCTGATCGTACATGGGCTGGAAGAAGCGTCGGACCCGCACAAGCTGATGCGTGAAGTCTGGCGGGTATTGGCAGACGATGGGCGTTTGATCATCGTCACTTCACATCGCCGTGGCTTATGGTCGATGATTGACTCAACGCCCTTCGCTGCGGGCCGACCCTATTTGAAGCGCCAATTGAACCGGCTGTTAGAGGGCGCCATGTTTCGCGCGGCGAATTGGAATGCCGCACTCTATTTCCCGCCTTTAAAAACAAAGCTGCTTTTACGTGCGGCAAAATCGTGGGAACGCGCAGGCGCACGGGTCTGGCCCGGCCTTTCGGGCGTTCTCCTTGTGGAAGCTCAAAAGGACATGCTCGCGCCAGCAATCCCGGTGCGCAGCGCAAAGGAACGCGCCTTACGCCCGGCAATCGCCTCGCCTCAAGCGACAAGCCGCAACGCAAATCTCGAAACGCCCGATCCAGATAAAGCCGGTTGAAGACTACCCTGCCCGGCGGCTATAGCCTTCTCATACATGAAAGAATGAGACTGATATGACCCTTTCTAAACAGGGCCCGACACCGCGACCAGGCATTCTTGATATTGACCCTTACATTCCCGGGGCGTCAAAGGCGCCGGGCGTTCAAAAAATTTATAAATTATCGTCGAATGAATCCGCCCTCGGCGCCAGCCCCAAAGCCATCGCCGCCTATCAAAAGATTGCAGACGATATGTTCCTCTACCCTGATGGCGGGGCAAATCTTTTGCGTGACAAAATCGCTGATACCTACGCTTTAAAAGCGGCGCAGATAGTTTGCGGCGCCGGGTCTGATGAAATTTTACAATTGCTCTGCAAAGCCTATGTCGGTGAAGGCGACAACATCGTGCAAAGCGATCATGGGTTTTTGGTTTACGCACTCGCCGCAAAATCATGTGGGGCTGAACCGCGTTTTGCGCCCGAAAAAAACCTGACCACCGACATTGATACGATGCTCACGCTTGTCGATGAGAAGACACGGATTGTCTTTATCGCTAACCCTAACAACCCAACCGGATCTTACATTCCTGGCGCTGACCTTCACCGGCTGCGCGAAGCGTTACGCGATGACATCATCCTCGTGATTGATGCGGCTTACTCGGAATATATGGAAGAGCCTGATTATGAAGATGGCGCGGCTATGGTCGAGGCCCATGACAACGTTGTGATGACTCGGACTTTTTCTAAAATCTATGGCCTCGCGGCACTGCGCCTTGGCTGGGGATATTGCCCGCCAGCTATTGCCGATGTGCTAAACCGTATTCGCGGACCGTTTAATGTCACCGCCGCCGCGCAGGCCGCAGGCATTGGCGCGTTGGAAGATCAAGGTTTTGTTGAGCGCAATCGGGCTTTCAATCGCAAAGAACGCGAATGGCTAACGCAGCAGCTTGGCGGCCTCGGGCTTGAGACCGTCCCCAGCTTCGGTAACTTCGTGCTGATCAAATTCCCTGATAGGCCCGGGATTAATGCAAGCGATATTCTTGCCTTTCTGAAGTCTGAGGGCGTGATGGTCAGGGAGATGAGTGCTTATAAACTTCCCGACTATTTACGCATCTCGATTGGTGAAGAAGAGGGCAATCGCAAAGTGATTGACCTACTGGAACGGAAATTTTCTCGTGACTGATAATAACAAAGCATTATTCCCCCGCACAGCCATTATCGGTGTCGGCCTGATCGGTTCGTCACTCGCCCTCGCGTTACGCGAGCAAAAACTAACTGATGACATCATTGGCGTTGACCAGTCAGCTGATGTCTTGGCGCGCGCGAAAAAACTGGGCGTCATTGACACGGCGGAAGGCACTCTAGCCTCCGGCGTTAAAGATGCAGATTTAATTGTCCTTTCAACGCCTGTTGGCGCAGCGAAAGAGCTTTGCGCGTCACTGGCGGAACATGCAAAAGACGGCGCCGTCATCATTGATGTCGGCTCCATCAAGGGCGCTGTCGCCGATGCCGCCTCAAGCTTGCCAGAGCGGTTATACTTCGTCCCCTCTCACCCTGTAGCGGGTACGGAACAATCCGGGCCGGAAGCAGGGTTCCCCTCTCTGTTTAAAGACCGCTGGTGTATTTTAACGCCCCTCGAACGGCAGGACGCTCCCTACTTAGATGCCGTAGAGAAAGTGAAAACTCTTTGGCAAGGCGTTGGCGCTGATATTGAAGTCATGGACGCGGCCCATCATGATCTCGCCTTGGCGGTGACCAGTCACCTGCCGCACTTGATCGCCTTCACACTGGTCGGCGCCGCCGATGATCTGGAATCCGTAACGCAAGCCGAAATCGTGAAATATTCCGCTGGTGGTTTTCGCGACTTCACCCGTATCGCCGCCTCCAATCCGGTGATGTGGCGCGATGTCTTTTTGAATAACCGCGAAGCGGTGATTGAAGCCCTTGGACGCTTCACCGAAGAGTTGACCGCCCTGCAACGGGCGATCCGGTGGGGCGACGGCGAGGCGCTACATAAAGCATTTGAGCGCGGCCGCGATTTACGAAAAGCGATTGTCGACGCCGGGCAGGAAACAGCGGCGCCAAACTTTGGCCGGGACGAAAGCTAAGCAGGCTTTTCTTCAAGCTCGACTTCATGCCCCCATAAAGATTCAACATGGGTCATAACAGACGCCTTGGTCTGATCGCTCAGCATTCGGCCATTATGCACCGTATGACGCAAGCGCAATTTACGATCGCCGTCCAGGTCCGCGCCCACAACCTGAATGTTCGGGTCGTGCATGCCGAGATCATAAAGCGAGGCTAACCGCTCACGCACACGGCGGAACCCCTGCTCATCATGGATCGCTGAAATCTCAACATGACTTTCTTTGGAATCATCAGCAATCGCAAACATACGAAAATCACGCATCACTTTTGGCGATAGATATTGCAGGATGAAACTCTCATCACGGTAATTCGCCCATGCGTCCTTTAAAACATCGCGCCAATAGCCCTTACCGGCAATAGCCGGGAACCATTCACGGTCTTCGTCTTTCGGGTCTTCGCAAATTCTCTTGATGTCTTCCATCATCGCGAAACCAAGGGCGTAAGGGTTGATCCCTGAATAGCGCGGGTCGTCAAAATCCGGCTGAAATACGACCGATGAATGCGAGTGAAGAAACTCCATGATTGCGCCTTCGCTGATCTGACCGCGATTATAAAGCTCGTTCATGATGTAATGATGGACGAATGTGGCGCAGCCCTCATTCATGACTTTGGTTTGCTTTTGCGGGTAAAAATATTGCGAAATGTTGCGCACAATGCGCACCAGTTCACGCTGCCAGGGGCGTAAAACGGGCGAGGCTTTTTCAATAAAATAGAGAAGGTTTTCTTCAGGCAGTTTTATATGCCGAACCTCGGACTGACGCTCTTCTTTTTCCGCGTCGTCTTCTTCGACGGTTGGCAATGTGCGCCAGATGTCGTTGAAATTGACTTCTTCATGTTCTGCACGGGCGGCAAGCTTGGCGAGCCGGTCAGCATCGGACAATCGTGGTGGACGGTTATATCGGAAAACGCCCTGATCCATCAAAGCATGTGCCGCGTCCAGCACCACTTCAACTTCTTCAAAGCCATATTCGTCTTCACATTTGGCGATATATTTTTTGGCAAAATCCAAATAGGAGAGAATACCGTCAGCATCCGTCCATTGGCGGAAGAGGTAGTTGTTTTTGAAAAAATGATTATGCCCGAAGGATGCATGCGCCATGACGAGCGCCTGCATGGTCATAGTATTTTCTTCCATCAGATAGGCGATGCACGGGTTTGAGTTAATCACGATCTCATAAGCAAGACCTGAATACCCTTTTTGATAGCTCATCTGATCGCGGGCAAAATGTTTACCGAACGACCAGTGCTTATACATCAACGGCATGCCGTGCGATGAATAGGCGTCGAGCATCTGTTCTGATGAAATAATCTCGATCTGATTGGTGTAGATGTTGAGCTTTAAGTCATTCAGCGCAACGTCTTCAATTGCATCGAGCGAGCGTTGGAGAATATCAAAATTCCATTCAGCATCGTCGAATAAGAGATCATTTTTGGTGAGGGTTTCAGACATCACGCCGCCTCCCGGTTGTTCTTTGAAAACAACTCACGGAAGACCGGGAAAATGTCCTGAGGCCGTGCAATGCGGGTCTGGGCAAAATTCTCCCAGGCGGGGGCGAAGGTGCGGTAAGCCCGCCAAAGCTCAGCGCCTGAATCTTCGCTTGAGAAAACTTCAAGCTCGCGCTCGTCCAAAATTTCAATGTAGGCGTAATATTGCGAGATCGGCATCACTTCAGTCTGCAACAACTCAACGCACTGTTTCGCGTCGCCACTTTGGGTAAATCCATCAGAGGCTTGCGCCACATAAATGTTCCATTCGTGAGCGGGGAAGCGGTCTTTCTGAACCTCCAGCATTTTTTCAAGCGCAGTGGAAACCACCGTGCCGCCAGACTGGCGCGAATAGAAAAATGTTTCTTCATCCACCTCTTCCGCGTGGTGCGTATGGCGAATAAACACCACCTCAACACGCTCATAACGCCGCTTCAGGAACAAATAGAGCAACATATAAAAGCGCTTGGCGAGGTCTTTTTCCCGCTCGCCCATCGAGCCGGAAACATCCATCAGGCAGAACATCACGGCCGCGGTTGTCTCCACCGGTGTTGGCTCATAGGCGTTAAACCGAACATCCAGCGGGTCAATAAACGGCGCCCAGCGGCGACGTTTTTCCATCGCTTCAAGCTGATCGATGATCTCTTTTTTCTCGGCAACTTGCGCTTCATCAGGTTGCGCAATGCGCTCAAGCTGAAACAAACGCTCTTTCAGCTCATTCATTTCTTTTGTCGATGGGCGATGTAAAGCGAGGCGTCGGCCATGGGCGTTACGCATAGTGCGGATCAAGTTCATGTTGGTCGGCGAACCGGCAACGGTAATCCCCGCGCGCTTATAGGCTGTCGCCTTGATCTCCTTTAAGGAGCGCTTGACCAGATTGGGCAACTCGAGATCCTCAAAAAAGATATCGAGAAACTCGTCCTGGCTGAGTGTGAACTGAAACTCGTCTTCCCCGTCGCCATCAGTAGACGCTTTCTTGCCCCGACCTTTACCGGCGCCTTTTGGCGGCTTTTTGATACGGTCCCCGGTCCCGAACTCCTTGTTGCCGGGATGGATCATCTCGCGCTCACCCGTTTCCGGGTCGAGACGGAAACGCGGCTCGGCAGTTGATTTCGACGGGATCGAAATTTTCTCGCCCTTGTCGAGCTCTTTTAAAGAACGCTCGCGCAGAGATTTGTTCACCGCTTCTTTAATCTGCACCCGCGCGCGCTTTAAGAAGCGCTGACGATTGCCGAGCGATTTACCCTTCGGGTTCTTGCGCCTGTCGATAAAATGGGAGGCGGTCATTTTGTTTCGCCTTTGTTACCCTGCTTTATTGACACGCATATACCACTCAACCAGACGGCGCACCTGCCGCGGCGTGTAGCCACGCTCGGTCATCCGCGCGACAAAGCTGTCATGCTTGGCCTCAGTGTCGGAATCCTTTTTGGAGTCAAAGGAGATAACCGGCAGCAAGTCTTCCACTTGAGAGAACATCCGTTTCTCGATGACATTGCGCAGTTTCTCATAAGACGACCATTTTGGATTAAGGCCTTCATTGTTGGCGCGTGCGCGTAAGGCAAACTTCACAACCTCGTTACGGAAGTCCTTCGGATTGGCGATACCGGCCGGCTTTTCAATTTTTGAAAGCTCAGCGTCGAGGGTCGCGCGATCCAGAAGCTGGCCAGTGTCAGGATCTTTAAAGTCCTGATCTTCGATCCAAGCGTCTGCATAAGAGATGTAGCGGTCAAAGAGGTTTTGACCATACTCACCATAGCTTTCGAGATAGGCTTTCTGGATTTCCTTGCCGATAAACTCAGCATAACGCTCTGACATTTCCGACTTGATGAAATCTAGATATTTTTTCTCGGTCTCTTCCGGGTACTGTTCACGCTTGATCGAGTTCTCCAGCACATACATCAGGTGCACCGGATCCGCAGCCACCTCATCCGTGTCGAAGTTAAATGTTTCCGACAACACCTTGTAGGCAAAGCGCGTCGAAATCCCGTCCATGCCCTCATCCATGCCGGCGGCATCGCGATATTCCTGATGGGATTTTGCTTTTGGATCGGTATCTTTCAGCTTTTCACCATCATAGATACGCAGCTTGGAATAGAGGTTTGAGTTCTCATGCTCACGCAATCGAGTCAGAACGGAGAACCGCGCTAGCAGCCCGAGCGTTTCCGGCGCGCATGCCGCTTCAGACAGCTCTGAATTGGCAAGTAGTTTTTCATAGATCTTGCGCTCTTCAGTAACGCGCAATGAGTATGGCACTTTGATCACGTTAATACGATCGAGGAACGCTTCATTGTTCTTGTTGTTACGGAACTGGGTCCATTCACTCTCGTTAGAGTGCGCAAGGATAACACCCTGGAACGGGATCGGCCCCAGCGCCTCAGTACCGATATAATTGCTTTCCTGTGTCGCTGTCAGCAGCGGGTGCAGGACCTTAATCGGCGCCTTGAACATCTCGACAAATTCCAGAAGGCCCTGGTTCGAGCGACACAGACCACCGGAATAGGAGTACGCATCTGTGTCATCCTGACTGAAATGTTCAAGCTTGCGGATATCGACCTTGCCGACCAGCGCTGAAATATCCTGATTGTTTTCATCGCCCGGTTCAGTCTTTGAAATCGCGAGCTGGCGTAATTTCGACGGAAAAAGACGCACGACTTCAAACTTGGAGATATCACCGCCGAACTCATCAAGACGCTTTACAGCCCAAGGCGACATTAACCCGGTCAACCGCCGCTGATCGATATTGTACTTTTCTTCAAGCAACGCCTTCAACTGATCGGACTGGAAAAGGCCAAGCGGGCTTTCAAAAACCGGTGAGATTTCATCGCCTGCCTTCAAAACATAAATCGGATGCTTTTCCATCAAGTCTTTAAGGCGTTCTGCCAGAGACGACTTACCACCGCCAACAGGCCCCAGAAGATAAAGGACCTGGCGTTTTTCTTCGAGCCCCTGCCCGGCGTGACGGAAGAACGACACGATCCGTTCGATCGTATCTTCCATACCGAAAAAGCCTTCAAAGGCTTTGTACTGGCGAATGGTGCGATTGAAGAAGATACGCGCAAGCCGCGGATCTTTGGATGTATCAACCATCTCCGGTTCGCCGATAGCGGCGATCATGCGCTCTGCAGAGCTCGCATAAAGCATTGGATTATCGCGCGCCTCAAGCAGATAATCGCGCAGGCTCATCGATTCCTGCTTTACCCGCTGATAGTTCTCAGAGAAAACGTCAAAGACATCTAAATTTTGATCCGTCATAATCGCCACACTCACTGTTTACCGCCGCCGCTGGCCTTTGTTTTAGGTTGTTGGGTTTTAGGTTGTTGGGTTTCTGGTTTTTGGGTTTTCGCAAGTTTAGAAACAACAAAAGCGCCGGTCTGATCGACCAAGCGCCCCATTCGCTTATCCCAAATTTTCAAGTTTCTTCTCGTTCTCAAAACCATTGCCGTCGTTTTCGTCTCCTCAAAAACAGCTTCAGTCTTGATGTAGGGTTTGCGCGCACCGAAGCAATAGCTGCGCTGCTGCGCTTTCATCGCTTCTTCGTGAACTGGATACGCCATAACGCCGCTCGCTTACTTACTCTTTTGCTTCCCTCTCCATCCCGAAAGACTTATCCGTCCCAAACACCCACGCCGAAATTTCCCGGCTCGCATAGTTTCCCCGATGGCGCCCACACGCAGCGCGCAAAACAAGGTTAATGCAAAGGCCCCTAATATTTCGTTTCGTATTTTTCACGATACAAAAAAACTTTATCGCAATGCACGCGACTTGGCGAATGCTAATTGATCCGAACCCAGCCCAATTATCGCCATCTTTTTCGTAAGCGTATGAGTTGACGATGCAAATCGAGCGCAAAAAATTTACAAATACTTTCTGCAAAAAATGTTGTTGGCCGTTTATGCTAGCGTAATAGACGGAACTGTGATTCGTTTTTGCCGCAGGCGCAATTATTAGCGCTCTCATTAGCTGACTGCTAAGATATCTTCACATTCTGGCAATCAACTTTCACAAGTTGATAATTCAACAAGAGATGAACGAAAAATGACATCGCCAACACCACAAGTGACGCTTTTGAACGACGCGCCCATGCTGCATGACGCACTTTTGATGCAGCCGCTATGGCTTCAGGCGTGGGTCGGGTGGATGATGCTCGTCAATATTCTTGGCGCGATTATTTTTATTCGTCGCACAGAAGCAAAATGGGTTTTGCTGGCGATGCTCGGCGCTGCAACATTTATGAGTTGGTTATACGCCCAATATGGCTATCAGCGCATTCTTGGCCTTGCTCATGTGGTCTTCTGGACGCCGTTACTTGTCTATTTATGGTCACGACGCAAACAATGGAATCTAAGCGAAATCAGCGGGAAATGGCTCGCAGTACTTTTTATGACGAATTTTACTTCCCTTATTATCGATTACATTGATGTCGCTCGTTATCTCATGGGAGAGCGGATATAACGCATACATTACTTTAGGAGCGCTTCTTGTCACTTTTTCCCAGCCTGCCCGATAATCCTGGTCTTGGCGATGTCTACAAAGCCTTTCCGGAAGCCGTAAAACCTCTACTCGCCTATCACGACGTTCTCTTGCGGGGCGAAAGTCCTTTAAGCGTCGCGGAACGGGAGCTGATTGCGGCTTTTGTTTCCGGTTTAAACGCTTGTACGTTTTGTTTCGGCGCTCATAAAATTTATGCTCGCGCTTTTGGGATCGATGAAAAAACCATCGACGCGTTGATTGAAGATATCGATGGCTCGAAAATTGAAGAAAAACTAAAACCGCTATTACACTATGTCGCCAAGCTGAAAGACCTGCCCCCCAAGCTCACCGACGCAGACGCCAAGGCGGTCTATGACGCCGGGTGGAGTGAGCGCGCCTTGTTCGACGCCATTCAGGTCGCAGCTCTTTTCAACTATATGAACAGAATCATTGAAGGAACCGGCGTCACGTTTGATTACGCCGCCAACCCGCCAGGCGAGGCAGATATCGAGGTGCGGCGCACGCGCTCATATAGCGACTGGGCGAAAACAATCGGGATTGATTAAGGCGTCACTTTAGCGGGCAAGCGCGGCATCAATCAATTTTGCTGTTTCGCTGGCGCCGAAAATTTTCGTAAAGGCGCCCATGCGCGGTCCATCCGATTGGCCAAAGACGACTTCATACAACCCTTTGAACCATTCGCGGATGTTTTCGTATTCTTGCGCTTTACCAGCATCGAAAACCGCCGTCTGGTAATCGTTTTCCTCTTTGCCTTCGCCCAGCTCTTTCAACCGCGCTGACAACATCTCCAAGGCCGCGCGCTCACGTTCATCAGGCGCGCGGAACTTTTTTTGCGGCTTGATGAAATCATCAAAATACCGACCAGCATAGCCAATCATCTCATCGGTCGCCGACAATTCGGCAGGTGTTGCATCAGGGTGATATTTTTTAACAAAACCCCGCAACAGATCAGCATCCGCCGAGCCAGAAGCACTGACGAGGTTTAAGAGCAGCGCAAAACTGACAGGCGGCACATCCACAGGCGGTTTGCCCTGATGCACATGCCAGACAGGATTATCAAGCGCTTTGTCATTGTCCTGATCACGGTATTTCTGCACCCATGTCCAATATTCGTCAGCCGTTTTAGGGATAATATCGAAATAAAGTTTCTTGGCCTTTTTCGGCGCCTGAAAGACGTAAAGCGACAGGCTTTCCGGTGATGCATAAGTCAGCCACTCATCAATCGTGATGCCATTGCCTTTGGATTTGGAAATCTTCTTCCCATGTTCATCAAGAAATAGCTGGTAGTTAAAACCTTCTGGCGGAACGCCGCCCAGAGCACGTACGATCTTTGACGAGAGCTTCGTCGACTCAGTCAGATCTTCACCCGCCATTTCATAATCGACGTCCAGCGCAAACCAACGGCCGGCCCAATCCGCTTTCCATTGCAGTTTAACCGCACCACCAGTGACTGAAGTTTTGACCCTCTCGCCATTCTCGTCTTCAAAGACAACCGTGCCCGCTTTGGCGTCACGCTCCAGCATCGGCACATACAAAACCCGGCCTGTAGACGGGGAAATAGGCAAAAACGGCGAATAGCTTTGCTGGCGCTCCTCTCCCATCGTTGGCAGGATGATGTTCATTACATCATCATATTTTTCCAACATGCGCATCAACATCGCATCAAAACGGCCAGACTCATATTCTTCCGTTGACGATCGGAACTCGTACTCGAACCCAAACTGATCCAGAAATGCCCTGAGCCGCGCATTGTTGTGATGAGCAAAGCTCTCATATTCACCAAAAGGATCGGGCACTTTCGTCAACGGCATCTGTAGATGCTGCTCCAGCACTTCCTGGTTCGGCACATTTGGCGGGACCTTTCGGAAACCATCCATATCATCTGAAAAAGAGATCAACTTGGTTTCCCGGCCAGTGAGCAATTCGAACGCCCGGCGCACCATGGTCGTGCGCGCAACCTCCTGAAAAGTCCCGATATGCGGCAAACCTGACGGCCCATAACCCGTTTCAAAAACCACAGGCCCGTCTTTTTTCGTCTTTTCCAACCGTTTAATCAGGCGCTTGGCTTCCTGAAAAGGCCAGGCTTTTGCGGCTTCAGCATCTGATGCGGTGAAATTTTTTGGTTGAGCCGAACTCATATCGCAGTCTTTCCAACAAGTCAGTGAACAATGAAAACTGGGTGTACGGCTTTCAGCCAAGGTAGGTCAATTGCGCCCTTGTTTCAGGCGCCCTGTTGCATAGCATTCGCTTGAGAATGTTGATCGACGTTGCTTGTGCTCGATCAGCTTACCCGGTAGACGACGCCTATTATGAAGGCTTTATTGATCTCAGCGAATATATCGGCGCGGATGGGCGGAGAAGCGATCCTCGGCTATCACTATATCCGTGCGTTACATGACCTAGGTGTGGAGTTTCATGCCCTTACTCATGCGCGTGTTCGTGACGAAATTAATGATAGCCCAATTCGTGATGCAGCCACATTTCATTATGTCGAAGATGCCTGGCCGGAAATTTTTCTCTTTAAAATAGGTAATGCCGCCCCCGCCGCTCTACGCGAAACAGTCTTCAACACAGCAATTGGTATTGCCACCCAAACTCGGCTCACGAAGCTGGCAAGGGCGTTGGAGAATGAATTCGAGTTTGATGTCATCCATCAGCCAACACCCGTATCGCCACAATTACCTTCTTTTCTGGCAGGTTTAAAAACACCGGTCATTATCGGCCCACTCAATGGCGCAATGTCCTATCCACCGGCTTTTGAAAAAGAATATGCAAAAGGGACTGCTGGGATTGTCTCAACGATGCGAAGCGTCTCTACGATTTCCAACAAAGTGATCAGAGGCAAGCGAGACGCCGCACGTATTTTAGTCGCGAACGAACGCACACGGGATGGGTTGCCAAAGGGCGTTGATCCAAACAAGGCCGAGCTTCTTGTTGAAAACGGCGTTGATCTTAACTTGTGGACCCCTCAGGAAATTCAAAAACCGGCCATCCCAAGATTTGTTTTTGTTGGCAGATTGGTGTGGTGGAAAGCGGTGGAACTCCTCGTCGAAGCCTTTGGTAAACTGGATGTGCCAGCGGAGCTTATCGTGATCGGCGATGGGCCAGAGCGCGAACGCCTTGAAGGCCTGGCCAATCAAGCCTCAACATCAGAGCGGCCTATCAATTTTACCGGGTTCAAACCTCAACAGGAAATTCGCGATATCATGGCGAGTTCAACGGCGCTGGTCTTACCTTCCATGCGTGAATGTGGCGGCGCTGTTATCTTGGAAGCTTTTGCCTGCGGCGCGCCTGCGATCGCAACAAAATGGGGCGGCCCACAAGATTACATCACACCGGAAACAGGGTTTCTAATTGAGCCGGATGATCGTACACGATTTATTGATGGATTGGCGCAAGCGATGAAGACCTTGGCTAAGGATCAGCAAAAAGCTGACGCCATGGGTCACGCAGCGCGCAAACACGTTGAAGATAAATTTTCCTGGCGCGCGAAAGCTGAACGCATGCTGGATATCTACAAAGAGGTCTCAAACGGAGTAGCCCAATAATTGTTACAATGCGCAGAAAAACTGACGGCCGCATGATATTGTGGGGATTGAACGGACTATGATTGCAGAATTTGCCCCGGCCTTCGTCGCCGCTTTCGTCACGCTTTTCATTGTGATCGACCCGATCATGGTGACGCCGATCTATGCCACCCTAACGCGGGATGAAACGGCAAAGCAAAAGCGAAAAGTTGCCCTTGAGGCTGCTTTTATCGCCGCTTGCCTCCTGACTTTTTTTGGCCTTGCTGGAAATTTCATGCTGCACCATCTCGGCATCTCCATGGCAGCCTTCCGCACCGCTGGCGGGATTTTGTTGTTCCTGATGGGCTTTCGCATGTTCTTTGAACCGGATGGTGAACTGGAGGCCAAAACGCCGGGACCAAAAGCTTCATCGCGTGAGAACATTGCGTTCTTCCCTTTGGCGATTCCCTTGATGGCGGGACCAGGCGCGATTGCAACAGTGATGCTTTTGATGGGAGAACCGGGCGCCAGCTGGTTAGAACGGAGTGCAGCGCTAGCGGCGGTTTATACTGTCTTACTTTCCGGCGTCATTATTATGGGGTTTGCGGGCGGCATCGCCAACGCATTAGGCCGTACAGGAATGAATGTGATATCAAGGCTTCTGGGCATGCTGCTGATGGCGCTCTCAACACAGTATGTTTTTGACGGCATTCGCGTTGGCATGCTCGAGAAGCTAGCGACACACTAAAGCTTTTATTGCGCTTGATCGAGCGCCGCTTTCGTTTCGGCAAACCCATTGCCGCCGGGCGTCGCACCGTAACGCAATGTATTGCCGCGCACAGAAGCGCCGGCGCCGTCACCTGCACAAACAAAACGATTGATCGATGGTCCGCGCGAGCCGCCATTGCGTGACCGGCACATCGCCTCGACAGCGCCAAGTGCGCCATCACAGGCGGTTGCGATGCTTACGCCGTCTGGCCAATTCGCTGTTGACCGCCAGTCGATGGTCGCGGAAATAGAATTTCCGCATACCGATTCAGTGAAGGAAACCTCGCGATCAAGCTTTCTTTCTTCGGCCTCACGGGCGCGAATCTCCTTCAATGTCTGGGCTGAAACAGAAGCAATGGGCATAACACCTGCGGCCATCAGCGCGCCTGCGCCAATCGCCATATGCATCATTATGCTCTTCAGATTTGTCATCTTCTCAATCGTGCTGCGGCAATGAGGCCCTTTTACGACATTATAGAGGAAATTTTCTAACAAACCCTCATTGCGAGGCAGTTAAAGGGTCTCCTCGAGGTATCGCGCCACGGCCCGCGAGGATGGGCGACCCTCAATGTCCATTTCTGGGACATATTGGATTGTCAGAACACCCTCAGCGAGATCAACGTTTGACACTGCCGCCTCTTGGAAAAGCACACGCTGAATACGATTTGCGATAATGCGCGCGCCGGTCGGATCGTTAGCAACCATTTGCAGGCCAGCTGCTGTGCGCACGACTGCATCTGCGAGAACGGGGGCCAATGCTGTAGAGTGGGTTGTAGAGTGGGCTGTAGTCTGCGCTTTTGCCATACTTGGCGGCCCTGCGACAGGCGCAACCTCAAAAATAATCGGCGCCCCCGTAAGCGCGCTAATCAATGCGGTTGCTGCGCGCGCGCGCCTTTCTGCCGTCTCTCGGCTCATCAAAGGCAAACCTAGCGATGCATCATCACCAAAAGATTTTGACGCTCCATAACCACGCCCCTCTCCCGGCCAGAAGACTGTGGCGCCGCCATAAGAGGCAATGCGCAACAACGTATCCCCTTCAGCGTTTTTATAGATAACGTCCCCACGCGGCCCTCTGGTAGGAAGGAGCTGATAGATTTCGGCCGCAGTACTTTCCGGGTCGATAGAACAATCAAGGCGTGGGTCATCGGCGCCACATAGAAACTTAATCAAGGCCCCGTTAGTACGCTCTTCAAACAAAAACGCGCGATCATCTGACGCCAAAACATAGCGCTGAACATCATGGGAGGCACGACGCGTTGACCGGCGCTCTACCCGTTTGCCAACAAGGGCGGAAAATGGATCCGTTGACTGACTAAGGACGACGCCCTGTTCTGGCGACGGCAATGCGCTAACAGGGGCGCTTGCCGCTGCTGCGATAATGCTCGTCAACAAAACTGTGAAAAACCGCCTCATATCCTCGAGCCTTTTAGCGTCTCATATCCGACGCCTGAGCCCCTACTTTAGGGACTCAATTTGGTGAAAAAAGGGCCCCGCCACCCAAACACTCTGACTATTTGCCGTTTTGAGTAGGGTCACGGGGCCTTTTTGAGCCTGGAAACGCTGAAAAAATCAGGAAGCGATATACTGTCCGCCATTGGCCGTTAAGACAGCGCCGGTCATAAATCCGCATTTTTCATCAGCCAGAAACGCCACACACTCAGCTATTTCCGATGCTTCGCCGAGGCGACCCACCGGGATTTGTGCCGTAATAGAATCGAGCACTTTTTCACTCATGGCAGCGACCATATCTGTCGCAATATAGCCCGGAGCGACTGCGTTAACAGTAACGCCCTTAAACGCGCCTTCCTGTGCGAGTGCACGGGTAAAGCCGAGCATCCCGGCCTTTGCCGCAGAATAGTTCGTCTGGCCCATCTGGCCTTTTTGACCATTGATGGAAGAGATGTTGATGATCCGCCCAAACTTGCGCTCACGCATACCCGGGAAAACCTGGTGGGACATATTAAAGACGGAATCGAGGTCGGCGCGAATAACTTCGCTCCATTGTTGCGGCGTCATTTTGTGAAACATACCGTCCCGAGTGATGCCGGCATTGTTGACCAGAATATCTGTCGGCCCTTGAGCGGCTTCAATCTCAATCACCCCACCCTTACAGGCTTCATAGTCGCCAACATCCCACTTAAAAACACTGATGCCGGTTTCATCTTTGAACTTCGCTGCGGCTTCGTCATTGCCCGCATAGGTCGCGGCAACTGTGCAGCCACTGTCTTTCAAACGTTGCGCAATTGCAGCCCCGATACCGCGTGTGCCGCCCGTAACAATTGCATTCTTGCTCATGCTGTCTTCTCCCATCTTTCACCAGGCAACTGCTGGCGTTGATTACAATGTACTCGGATTATTTCACGCTACTAACTGACTGCTTGCCTTCTTATCGCTCAACGCACATCGCGATGCCCATACCGCCGCCGATACACAACGTTGCAAGCCCTTTGGATTTGCCAGACCGCTTCAGTTCATAAAGCAGGGTCGTCAAAATCCGTGCGCCAGAAGCGCCAATCGGATGGCCAATCGCAATGGCGCCGCCATTGACGTTGACTTTTTCCGGGTCCCAGCCAAGCTCTTTACCAACCGCCAAAGCCTGCGCCGCAAAGGCCTCATTAGCCTCAATCAGATCAACATCATCCAGAGACCATCCAGCTTTTTCCAGCGCCAGACGAGACGCCGGGGCCGGACCAATGCCCATAATTGAAGGATCAACTCCGCAATGCGCCCATGACGCAATGCGCGCCAAAGGTTCGGCGCCGCGCTTGTCCGCTTCCTTCTCGGACATCACGATCATCGCCGCGGCGCCATCGTTCAAGCCCGATGCATTCGCCGCTGTAACTGTGCCGCCATCACGAATAAATGCAGGACGCAATCCTGACACCCCGTCAATGGTCGCGCCTTCTCGAATATATTCATCATGATCGAAAACAATCTCACCTTTACGGGTTTTGATTGTAACCGGCGTAATTTCATCTTCGAATTTTCCGGCCTTTTTTGCTGCTTCTGCTTTGTTCTGGCTGGCGACAGCAAAGGCGTCCTGTTCTTCGCGGCTGATCTGATATTTTTCCGCAAGATTCTCCGCCGTCTGGCCCATGTGATAATTATTAAACGCGTCCCACAAACCATCCGTGATCATCGTATCGGCAAAATTTGCCGGGCCCATTTTGACGCCATTGCGCAAATGAGTTGCGTGCGGCGCCAGAGACATATTCTCATGACCGCCGGCGGCGACAACAGACGCGTCGCCCAACCGGATCGCCTGATCCGCCATACCGATGGCGCGCAGGCCGGAGCCGCAAACCTGATTAATCGTGATCGCCGAGCGTTCTTTTGGGATGCCAGCGCCCATGCTTGCCTGCCGCGCCGTGTTCTGGCCCAAACCGGTTTGAAGGACATTACCCATCACGACTTCGCCGACATCATCACCGGAAATGCCAGCCCGTTCCATCGCAGCCGTCAGGGCCGTTTGACCCAAGATTGGCGCAGATACGCTGCTAAGACCGCCCCCAAAAGAGCCAACGCCAGTTCTGGCTGCTGACACAATCACTGCACTGCTCATAAATTCTCCTGTTCAATTTAGCGTGGCTAACCGTCCCAGACCCTGCATTTTTCGCGGAAAATCAGGGAAGATCGCCTATTCTCAGACACTTACACCGCATTCAAATGTGCACGCAGCGCGTATGCAAGCTTCAATTTCATGCTATAGCAATATTAGCAAGCGCACAAAAATGTTGTGCCGCAATAAATATGAGGCTTGGGGCAATGCCCTTCAAGCCGACATGGATCGGGAGAGAGTACCATGGCAGAGAAAAGCGCTAAAGGGGGAAAGAACGGCGCCGCAGGAGACGCGACGGTCATCAAGAAATATGCAAACCGGCGCCTCTACAACACGGCGACCAGTTCATATGTGACCCTCGATTTTCTATCGGAGATGGTCAAGAATGGTGAAGACTTCGTCGTCTTTGACGCCAAGTCCGGCGACGACATCACCCACTCCGTTTTAACCCAGATTATTTTTGAAGAAGAAAACAAAGGTCATAATTTGCTGCCGATTCAGTTTTTGCGGCAACTCATCAAGTTTTATGGCGATAGCCTTCAATCCTTTGTACCGTCTTATCTCGAAATGAGCATGGATACATTCTCGCGCAATCAGGACGATATGCGATCAAAAATGCGCGATACATTTGGCGTGGCGCCAGGTTATGCGATGTTTGAAGATACGGTCCGTAAGAACATGGAACTCTATCAACAAACCATGAAAATGTTTTCGCCCATGAGCGCTGGTTTTGGCGCCGCAACGGAAGCGCGCGAAGAAGACGCCAATATCGACGATCTGAAATCGCAATTAGCGACACTACAAAAAAAGCTGGAAGATCTCGAAAAGAAAGGCGCGTAAACCCGCGCTTTAATTTTTGATCTGTTTTACTCGAACCGCCCGTTCATCGCGGGCGGATCGTTTGGCGCGCCATCCGGCAACCAATCCGGGTGAACCTCCGGCTTGCCCAGAAGGTATCCTTGTAAAAAGTCCACGCCAAGCCCTTTAAGGAGCATGGCGTCTGCTTCATTATCCACCCATTCTGCGACAGTCTTCATCCCGAAGTTTCGAGCGAGATCGAGAAGGGTGCGCACAAAAAGCTGATTATCGCGAGAAGACGAAACACCCGTTACAAATGAGCCATCAATTTTCAAAATATCAATGTCCATCGCTTTGAGATTGCGGAACGATGTGTAGCCGGCGCCGAAATCATCAATCCCGAATGAACAGCCGATTTTTTTAATTT
>BQJH01000015.1 GCA_021604605.1 Hyphococcus sp. | reverse complement strand
AGTATTGCTAAGAGTGAAATCTTATCTATATGTTATATTATAACATTTTTTCACCCGGTATGCAACCACGGTGTAAATCTTAATGACGCATATAAACTTTTTCGGCGGTTTTGTTGTTTACAGCAACGCAGCGGTTAGCCGCGTCAGCGGGCATGTTCGACGGCGGTGCGTTGCTGTTGAATGGTAACTTCGCATAAATGGACAACTACTCGCGTCAGCGGAAAGTAGTTGTCGTCAGAGATTGGTCACACCTCTGGTGGGACCAAATGGGGGGATTCTTAAGGGGGGACACCTACTACTCTTATTACCCTAGGTAGTAGTAGCATCGAAACTCAGCCCCACCCTATTGACCTTGATTCCTGCAGCTTCGATTTGTGGTTTGAGCTTGGTTTTCCCCAAGAGACCAGCCGAACTCGATTCACTGTAGCCAAGCTCTTCGACAGCGAATTTTTTGAATTCTTGACGTGATATTTTCCCACCATTATCGGCGACATACTGTTTGATTTTCTCTATCTGATCGTTGCGTTGTGCGTTTTTAACATCATCATGGGTGATCGCTTTAAATTTGCTGACAGCGGCAAAACCGGGTGGGTTTTCACCATTGAGAAACACACTTTCAATCTTGTACGAGAAACATGGCCCATATTCGGCGCTGTCACTCTTTCGACACACCACGAGATGTGTCGACTCATTAGACGCGCCCAGAATTTCGAAACGGTACCCGGGCAAATTGGAGTGAAATTTTGACCCGTGAAATACACCCGCTTTGTTATTATGGTGTAAATCGAGCCAGCCAACTCTAGTCTCTTCCATGATACGCTCAATATTAACATTGGCTGCAATAGCTACCTCTGCGGAATCGACGGCCCCGAACAAACTCATGGCGAGCCCGTCATTAATGATCAGGTCATAGGGTGAACCGGCATCCTCCACCATTCGGCGAAGCCCCACCAGAAACCGGTCACGCCAAGCCGTACTATCAAGCCTGAATGGGACACCAGTTTCGCGCTCGAACTGTGATGCGTATACAAAATCCACATTCTCTAGGAAGTGTTCAACAGCTTCAGGCTTATGCTTGAGCAAATATGCCCACATTCGGCGTTTGACGGGTCCAAAGCGCTCGGTGGCAATGAACAGTGTACGTCCCGGTCTGGATTTATCGATGAACTTTTGGCGCAAAAGTTCATCAGGTGTTGCAAGCTGGCCAGCGAACATCATAGCCAGTGTCGTTTTTCCTGTTCCCTCGTTCGCGTGAAATAATGTGCGTTTACCCCGCTCAATAATCCCGCCGATGATGAATTCAGAGTCAATCTCGGACGGGACAGGACCAATCGCACGCGCGGTGATAAAGCCCGGAACATTATCATTTCCTCTTGCTTCGCCACAACTGCTCACAGTACACCGCCCATCGCATCACTTTCCGACGATACGAGATTTAAATTGAGAATTGTGACGACTTGCGCCTTTGAATATAGCGGTTTTTTGCCGAGATAAAATTTCGGTTTTGGTGCTTTCGGGTGCCGCCGGTACTTATCAACGCTTTTTATACTCAATCCATAAAAGTCGGCTATGGCTGAACGGTCCATTAGCCCGAAGAGTGGACTATCTGGATCATTCAATAGATTCGTGTAGGGATCATTTCTTTTCATTCCAAGCTCCAACGCCGCCCAAATGGGCGGTCACAAAAAGGAGCTGGAGGGAAAATGGATAGCAGTTCCGTATACGCCACTCTCAGCTAATACACGGCGCGGAACTCGCCGAAGCTGTGAAGGTAGGGATTCGATTTCACAAAAGCAAGATACGACGAGATACGGCGAGTGCTTTTGTTTATCCGTTGAGTGCTTTTCTGATGAACTAGTTGGATTCTAGCAAATCGAGGTTTTAAGGGAGCGCGCCACACTTAGGATCAGAACCCTGATTATCTTAACTTTTTGATTTAAAAGGTGAAAATCTGGTAGCGGGGGGCAGATTTGAACTGCCGACCTCAGGGTTATGAATCCTGCGCTCTCACCAACTGAGCTACCCCGCCCCATAGGGGCTGGCGCGGGTTACCTGCCGCGCCGGAGGGGAGGTCTATAGCGGGGGCTGCGCGCGCCTGCAAGAGCTACTATTTTCCATTTGTCGCGCCCTAGCGCCGCATCAAATTTTCCCCAAAATAGGACGGATGATACGCCCCTCACGGCAGAATGATCCCCTGAGACTAAGCACATGCCCAAGGCTCTGTTATGGTAGCCCAACAGCAAAACGCCATATGGCAGCACACCGCCTGCCCCTTTTTGGCAAGCCCGAATGGAAGGAGAACCTATGCCCCTGATATCTCATCCGGCCCGATTGATCCTGAGCAGCGCGGCCCTCTTGATAATTCCCTTTGCTTCGGCAGCCGCATTTGAAAACCCTCAAAACCTCGCCGTCGCGACAAACAAGGGCGATATGCGCGATGACCGCGCGCCGGAAGCGTTGGGAAAACTCGCCTTCCTTATCGGCGACTGGGATATTGAAAGCGCTTATGACCAACCCGACGGTTCGGTCTTAACCTCAAAAGCCAGAATGACAGGGCGTTACACTTTAGGCGGGTTTGGCGTTGAGACCCAGGGCGTCCACGCAACCTTAGGCAACCCAGATATTGATGTTTTCGTCAGTACACATATTTATATGGTTCACCCCAAATCCGGAGACATTGCCGCTATCGCCATCAACACGCTCGGCAATCGAAAATTCAACGATGGCGAATTTATTGGCGAGGATTTTATCGTCATCGCCTCTGGCGAAATGTTTAACGGCGCCGATGTCATTAATCGTTCGCGATTTTTCAACATGACCGAGGATCGTTTTCAGACTGCTCTGGAAGTCTCCGAAGATGGCGGCAAAACATGGCAGGATGCGGGATATTCATCTGTCTACACGCGCGTAAAATAACCTTTTACTCTTTCTGGGCCTTGGCCAATCCCGCCACATGATCGGCAATGGCAAGACAAGTCGTCAGCCCCGGCGATTCGATCCCGTAAAGGCCGATATAGGCGCTAAGGCCATGGTCGGCCCTCGCGGAAAAGAGGAAGTCCCCCTCCTCGCCCAACCCTTTCAGCTTTGGCCTTATACCAGCATAGCCGGGAACCAGTTTTTCCGCCTCCAGTCCGGGCCAGAATTTTTGCGCGGCGGCGGCGAACACATCGCGCCTTGCCTCATCGACTTCATAATCATCATTGACGTCAATGAAGCTGATGTCGGGGCCAAGCTTCGCCTGCCCGCCAAGGTCGCGCGTATAATGAACGCCCTGGCTTTCCGGCGCAGGCAAGGGATAGATCAACCGCGAAAATGGCGCCGCACCCGAATAGGTGAAATATTGACCCTTGCCGAACTTCAATGTCGGGATGGTCTGGGGCGGTACGCCCTCGATCGATCGTGCGGTTTTATCAGAATGAAGACCACCGCAATTGACCACAAGAGTGGCCCGAAGCTGCAACGGGTCCGCGCCGCCAATATCAACGATGATACCGTCTTCAACAATACGCCCGCCAACCACCGGGCTTGAGGTGACGAGCATGCCGCCCGCATTTTCAAGGTCACCTAGCAGCGCCAGCATTAGTCCGTGCGTATCAACAATGCCGGAAGACGGCGAAACAATCGCCGCCTCGCAAGCGAGCGCTGGCTCCATGGCGCGCGCTTCCTCCCCGGAGATAATTTCCAGATCCTCAACGCCGTTTTTTTCTGCGTTCTCTTTTAAGGCGCCAAGCCTCGCCAAATCATCAGGCGTAGTCGCGACCAGCAACTTACCGCAGCGAGCATGATTGACGCCGCGCGCCTTACAGAATGCGTAAAGCATATCGCGGCCTTTGACCGCTAGCGAGGCGCGCACGCCGCCGGGATGATACTGAATGCCCGCATGAATAACTTCTGAATTACGCGATGATGTTTCTTCACCAAAGTGAGCGTTCTTCTCAACGACAATGACCTCTCGCCCGGCCAGCGCCAATGCGCGCGCCACAGCGAGCCCGACCACGCCTGCGCCGATGACCAAAACATCAATGCGTTCCATGAAAACCGCTCATCTTGTTCCGGCAGAATTATGAAGTCGTCGCCAGTCCATAACAAGCACAAGGAACACTAAGCGCTTAACGCCCACTCACCTTATTCCCACTCAATCGTGCCGGGTGGTTTTGACGTCACATCATAGACCACGCGGTTGACGCCGCGCACCTGATTGATGATGCGGGTTGCGCACGCGCCAAGAAACTCATGAGAGAACGGATAATAATCCGCCGTCATTCCATCTGTTGACGTAACCGCACGCAACGCCAGTACATGATCGTAGGTGCGCTCATCGCCCATGACGCCAACGGTCCGCACCGGGAGCAACACGGCGAACGCCTGCCAAATCACATCATACAATCCGGCCTTCTTGATTTCATCGAGATAGATCGTGTCTGCCTTGCGCAAAATATCCGCTTTTTCTTTCGTAACTTCGCCGGGAATACGGATCGCGAGGCCCGGCCCCGGAAACGGGTGCCGCCCGACAAAATGCTCCGGCAACCCAAGCTCCTGACCAAGCGCCCTCACCTCATCTTTAAAAAGCTCGCGCAATGGCTCAACCAGTTTAAGGTTCATCCGCTCGGGCAAACCGCCAACATTATGATGCGATTTGATGGTCACAGACGGCCCGCCGTCAAACGAGACGCTCTCAATCACGTCCGGGTAGAGCGTCCCCTGCGCCAGAAATGCTGCATTCTCGATCTTGCCGGCCTCTGCGTCGAAGATATCAATAAACGTCGCGCCAATGATCTTGCGCTTCTTCTCCGGGTCATCGACGCCTGCAAGCTTGCCCAGGAACAAGTCCTCCGCTTCCACATGGATCAACGGAATGTTGTAGCTGTCGCGGAATAGCCGCACGACTTCTTCGCCCTCGTCGGCGCGCATCAACCCGGTGTCGACAAAAACACAAGTCAGCTGATCGCCAATCGCTTCATGGATCAGCACGGCTGCAACGGAAGAGTCTACACCGCCGGAAAGCCCGCAGATGACGCGTGCATCACCCACCTGCTCGCGGATCTTTGCGACGGCTTCATCGCGGAACGCCGCCATGGTCCAGTCACCCGAAAGCCCGGCGATATTGTGCGTGAAATTGCGTAATAGCTTGGCGCCGTCTGGCGTGTGCACCACTTCCGGGTGAAACTGCACCGCATAAATGTTCTGCGCCTCATTGGCGATCGCCGCAAAAGGCGCCCCGCCGGATTTCGCGATCACTTCAAACCCGTCCGGGATCGCGTTGACCCGGTCCCCATGGCTCATCCAGACTTGGTATTCGCCGCCCACTTCCCAGACGCCGTTAAAAAGCGGGCTCTCTTTAATCACTTCCACTTGCGCGCGACCAAACTCCTTATGGTCCGACGCTTCAACATCACCGCCAAGCTGAGCGCAGATGGTCTGCTCGCCATAGCAAATCCCGAGGATCGGCACGCCGAGATCGAAAATCTCCTGCGCCGCGCGGGGGCTGGTCTCTGTGTTGGCGCTCGCCGGGCTGCCGGAAAGAATCACGGCCTTTGGTCCGTAGTCTTTCAGGAAAGCCGCATCGACGCGGTTGAACGGATGGATCTCGCAAAAAACGCCGCTTTCGCGCAGGCGCCGGGCGATAAGCTGCGTCACCTGGCTGCCAAAATCAATGATCAGGGCGCGCTCATGGTGGTCTTGAATTGTATCTGTGTTCATGGCGCTGCTCCATAGTCGAGTCTGGCCGTCCCGTCACCCGTTTTC
Source organism: Hyphococcus sp. (assembly GCA_021604605.1). Lineage (GTDB taxonomy): Bacteria > Pseudomonadota > Alphaproteobacteria > Caulobacterales > Parvularculaceae > Hyphococcus. The sequence continues at coordinate 18,353 of BQJH01000015.1, read as the reverse complement.
GTCGACATAGTGCTTGCGTACCTTTGCGCTTGTCCCTTACCGGCCCGGAAAGCCGTGAGATCCTGCGAATTATTCAGAATTTCACTATACGCCCAAACCAGTGGGGGGAGGATATCTATGGCAATTATATACTTGACAAAGTAACCCTCCGTTCCCATCTCATTGGGACAGGAGAGAACAATGGCCGTAGACCTTACAAACCCGATATTTACTGACGCCGACAAAGCCCGCGAACATCTTGAGGCCCAGCGCTGGCCAGAAGGGCCATACTGCCCTCACTGCGGCAATGCGGATCAGCAACGTATCGCCAAGATGGAGGGCAAAGCCCACCGTCCCGGCCTCTACAATTGCCGTGAGTGCCGTAAGCAATTCTCTGTCACTGTCGGAACCGTATTTGAGCGCTCAAAAGTGCCGCTCAATAAATGGCTCTTGGCGACGCACCTTCTTTGCTCATCAAAGAAAGGCATCTCAGCCCATCAGCTTCACCGCTCTATCGGCGTAACCTACAAAACCGCATGGTTTATGTTTCACCGTATCCGTGAGGCAATGAAGCCTGACACCGCTACCCAAGAACCTATGGGCGGCGCCGGTAAAATCGTCGAGGCTGACGAAACTTACCACGGCAAAACCAGCGAGACGCGCACTCAATCCCTTGATGGCCGCGTAAAATACAAAGTCAAAGGCCGTGGACCAGCGAACAAGCGCCCTGTCATTGCCCTTGTGGAGCGCGGCGGCAAAGCCCGCTCATTCCATGTTGCTGCGGCCTCTTTCCAGACCGTTGAAAAGATCGTTTCCGAGAATATTCACCGCGAAAGCACACTGCACACCGATGAAAGCCGTCTCTATGCGAAGTCAAAGGTTCCAAGCATGGTTGCCGAACATGAAAGCGTTCGTCATTCAGCCGATGAATATGTTCGTGGTGACGTGTATTCAAACAGCGTCGAGGGATATTTCTCTATCTTTAAGCGCGGCATGAAAGGCGTTTATCAGCACTGTGGCGAGAAACACCTGCACCGCTACCTTGTCGAATTTGACTTCCGTTATTCAAACCGTATCGCCCTTGGTGTTGATGATACAGCCCGCGCCAATGAAGCCTTAAAGGGCATCACAGGTAAGCGCCTCACCTATCGGCGGACTAGTGAAGCCCAGCTTTAAACTACAGGCAGAGCGCTTCTTGCGTTGGCGCAAATTTCATTACGGACTTTAGTTGCGAATCACCCACGGGGCGCCTCAAAGTAAACGCCCGATGTTGGAAGCATCGGGCGTTGAGTACTTTGCTTTAACCCGCCGAGGCGATTGTCGTGATCACAGTCCTATAATGAATGAATCGGGATTCGCGTCAACTGTCCTCGGCATCACATAAAGGAAACTTTATACGATGACTGACAAGATCGTGGCCAAGTTCAACTGCACCGGGTGCGGCCCCACTGAACTCAAGTTCGACGAAAAACTTGGCGACTCTGCGCCCGTCTTTTGCGCAAAGTGTGGGGCCGACTTTGAGACTACTTACGGGAAAGTCAAAAAAGAGTTTTTCTCGAAAAGTGAGAAGTTCGTTGATGACCAAATCCGCGACATCTTCAAAGGAACCGGTTGGAAAGTCAGCTAATTGCCGGTTGATTATATCTCGCAACTGAACTTCCATCATTCAACAAAAAGCCCGGCGTTTAGCCGGGCCCCTTTTTCTTGGTTTTGCGTTTTGCCGCCTTCTTTGGCGGCTTCTTGTCGCCCTTCTTTTCATCGTCATGATGCTTGGGCGGTGTGTTTAGTAGCGTTTTAAGCGTTTCGTTGAATTTTTTATCGTCGGATTTTGCCATGACGCAATCAATAGACCAGTCAGATGACCTTTCAAAGTCAGACCGCTCCTATTTGTTAGGCGTTGGCTACATGGTTGCCTACTGGAACAATGCTGAAAATGCTATGCGGGCGCTTGTGTCAAAGCTTTTAAAGCTAAACGCACAGCAGGAAAGCCTTCTCTTGAGGCACATCGGAAATCAGTCGCTATGCGAGGTTGCTGGCGAATCCGCAACACAGTGGATTGCCGACGAAAACCTCTTGGACTTGATACTACATAATCTGAAAGCGTTTGATATTTGCAGAGTGAATAGAAACGCGGTGATCCACAGCGCATTCGTTTATCCAAGCTCAGACTCAGATGATGAGCAGGGACTGTTGATAACGCCACCCGATAGAAACCGAAAAAAAGAACGCGTAACCAGAACCCAACAATCCGAGCTATCTCGCATTGGGCAAGATTGCAGTGACCTTGCCACCTTTACTGTCAGGCTTGAGTCCTTTGTAGATTTATACGCGAATTTTGGAGAACAATTCCTTGTCGATCCGTTTTCTGACCACACGCAAGAGCTGCCAGCAAAACCGCCTCTACCACGGTTGATTTTCGACAATCAGCAAAATTCTCAAACGCGTATACCCCCGCCTCAATCATAGCGTCAGTGATCTCGATTTCACCGTCCTCTGACGTTTCAACTTTTGCGGGTGGGTGGTCCACGGCCCTTACTTTCTTAAGTATATAATCGCCATATCTATCCACCAACACTGGGAAATATTGAAGAATACCCTCTCTGGGTTGAATTTTTGCCGGGACGTTACAACTTTAGATATTCACGCCGCCCCCTCCAAATGCCGGATGATTGCCCCTATATTAACCCGGCAACCATAAGAGACGCCCTCATGAGTACGATTGAAAAAAACCCTGTTACCGTATCCGCCCGCGCGGCAGAGCGGATCGCCGCCATCCTTTCCAAGGAGGCGGACGGCGCAAAATTACGCGTCGCGGTTGAGGGCGGCGGGTGTTCCGGGTTTCAATATAAGTTCGATATCGTGACCGAGACCGAAGATGACGATCTGGTGTTAGACGCCAAAGGCTATGACGTTCTGATCGATTCAGTTTCCGTCGATTACATGAAAGATTCCGAAATCGATTTTGCCGACGAAATCATCGGCGCCGCGTTCAAAATCAACAACCCGAACGCAACGGCCAATTGCGGCTGCGGGACGAGCTTTAGTTTGTAGTGCTACGAACAAGCAGCGTCATTTTCCCCCACTCATTCCGGCGAAAGCCGGAATCCAGAAATGTGAATACTTGGCCCCGGCTTTCGCCGGGAAAACAGTTTCTACCATTTCTTATTTGCACGTTAGTGGGCAATCGCATTACTGAAGCACTATAGCGCACTATATTTTATCACCCAATCTTAATGGGAAGCATCGATGAAGCACATCGTAATTAGCGTGATCGCCGTTCTGCTCAGCCAAGCTTCTGCGCAAGATGCGCAGCAAGAAGCACCTGCGCCTTGGGATCAATGGGCGACGTCAAACCCGTCCTGGGTGGAAAACACCGAACCGTTCCGGATCATCGACAATATTTATTATGTGGGAACGAAAGGGATAGGCGTTTTTCTCATCACCTCAAACAGCGGTCATATCTTAATCGATGGCGGCATGCCGCAAAATGCGGGCGCGGTTGCGGGCAATATCAAAACCCTCGGCTACGACATTAAAGACGTCAAAGCGCTGTTGAACTCTCACGCACATTTTGACCATTCCGGTGGGCTTAAAGCGCTCAAGGAAATGAGCGGCGCGGTGATGATCGCCAGTGAGGGCGACCGGTCAGCCTTGGAGGGTGGATTTTACCTTGGCGCCGAAGACAACATAAATTATTCGGCGCCGCCGGTGTCCGTTGATCGGATCATCAAGGATGGCGAGAGCGTTCAAATCGGCGAGGCGGCACTGACGGCAAATTTGACGCCGGGTCATACGCGCGGCTGCACTTCATGGACCATGACAGCGATAGAGAACGGCAAACCCTATGACGTGCTTTTCTTTTGCAGCGCGACCGTCGCAGGCAACAGCCTAAACCCGCCGCAATATGAAGGCATCATTGAAGATTATCGCGAGACTTTCAAAAAAACCAAAGATTGGCGGCCGGATATCTTTCTCGCCAACCATCCAGGCTTTTTCAAAATGACTTCCAAACGAGCCGCACAAATGAATGGGGATGAACTTGCCTTTGTTGATCGCGAAACTTTTCCGGCGATGATAAAACGGCTCGAACAAGCTTTTGAACAGTCACTGACCGAAGCGTTGGCGATAGAAGCAACTTCAGAGTAAGCCTGAAAAAGGGAACTAGCGAACGCCCCTACAAGTCCCGCACGACACGGAAGCCCGTATCAAACTTGCGCAATGAATTCTCACCCGCTTTGCGATAAGCCGACCGCAATCGCCACGCGCCAGCGTTCCAGGCGCCGCCCTTCAAAACACGGGAAGAACACGAACCACCGACCGGCGATCCATCCTCCGGCGCGCCGGCATGACTGCTGCGCCAGCAATCTTGCGTCCACTCCCAGACATTGCCGTGCATATCATGAAGCCCGAAGTCGTTCGCGGCAAAGGCGCCAACCGCTGTGGTTTTAGACCGGTACTGCCCTTTGGACGCATTATTATAAGGGTATTGCCCGTTAAAGTTCGCCTGTGCTGATGTGATCATCGCGCCTGTATGAAATGGCTCTGCTTTTCCGGCCCGCGCCGCATATTCCCACTCCGCCTCACTCGGCAAGCGATAGACCGCGCCGGTTTTTTCCGACAGCCAGGTGAGATAAAGTTCAGCGTCCTCAACGGATACGTTTATCAGCGGGCGACGGCCTTTGCCCCAACCAAGATCAGCGGGTTCATAGCCGCCGCAACCGCCATCAGCGATGCAGGCCGCCCAATCATCATGGGTGATTTCATAAACGCCGATGGCAAAAGGGTTGGCGATGGTGATTTCAACTTGCGGAGTTTCGACTTCGTCACGGCTGACCTCACCATCCGGTGCGCCCATAGTAAATGTTGCACCCGCCGCAAACGGCATCATCTCAGGGCATACATCGCAATCACGAAACGCTTCGCCGGGTGTGAAAGTCATGGCTTCAACAGGTGGCGCCGTTTCTTCATCTTCCGCAGCGTTCTTTTCTTCCCAGACTGCTGTCAAAATCTCAGCCGCCTTTTGATCCGACGGATCGCCCTCCGCAAACTTCGCAATTGTCTCTTCAACGCTATCGCCGCTCGTCAGGTCTTCCGCACCTTGTTCTACCGCTACAGCTTCTTGCGTCTCAGCAACCTCACCCGGGGCGGCACCATCCGAAATTTCTTCTGCGTCAGGATTATTAGCAGCATTATCATTTGGCATTTCCGCAACTGGAGCCGCAATAATACCCTGCTCATTACTCACAACAACTTCGCCTTGCGGCGCCTCGCCGTCGTTTCGTGACCACAATAAATATCCCGTGACGCCTGCGCCGATTAACGCCATGGCGCCGATCACCAAAAGCACAGGAAACCCTCCGCGCTTTTGTTCAGGCGCCGGCGCGCGGGCATGAATCGCTGGCGGCGGCGGCGCATCGTTTGTTGCTTCTTTTCGCGTCTGTTGAACGGCGGCCTGTTGCGCTGCCGCCTGGCGTTCCGCCGCTTCTTTCGCGGCGCGGTCAGAAACCAATCTGCGCACTTGCGTCAAAATCAATTGCCAGTTCGGGTCAGCGATATTCCCGCCCCAATCGCGCAAATCCGCCGTTTGCAGGCGTTTAAAGCCGCGCGGCAAATCGACTTCATCGATCATGACCGGGATGAGCGTGTTGCGCATCATCCCGTCATCAGCCTCCTCCTGAACCCAGTTAGAGTTGATCGACGACTCCGACCACACGGCAATGATACAACTGGATTCTTTCAGCTGCTTGTCGATGACTTTGGAGAACGACTCGCCTGGCAGGATTTCCGGGTCCCACCAAACTTTAAACCCATCATCTTCCAGCGCCTGCGCCATCACCCGCACACGCTCGCGATCATTGCGCGAATAGCTAATGAAAATATCAGTCATAGCACTTCTCTTCCCCGGAGTTTGGCGCACTCTAATGCGCTCGCTCAAAATCGCAAACTCTAAGGGCAATGGCCTCAAAATAAGGGGGTTTTAGCGCTTTTGCTTAGTTTAACACCGTCACGATGTTTGAGCCTTCATCAACAAGCTGTTTGCCGGAGCGCCAGATGTCGCGCCCGCGCCATTCAGCAATCAGATCATCACGCCAGTCCGGGTCCATAGGCGAATTGACAAAATAGCGATCAACAAACCGCTGACTTGAAAATTCTTTTTCAAACTCGGGCTCTTTAACCGGCTTTCCCGTGATGGCGTCGGTCAATGTTGGCTCATGGAACATAAATCGCGCCGTCGCAGCGGCGCTGCGCTCTTCCCCTTGCAGGAAAATCGGCACGCACATGGAGAGGCAAATACGCCGCGGCCCTACGCGCGTATCCACTTTGTGGGTGCGTTTCATCCGGTCAATCACCTTGATGACCTGACCGCCCTCATAAAGGGAGCCGCCTGTCGAGTTTAGTTCAATAATGATCCGAGACGCCTCGCCTCGATATTCGTCATAGGCATCGGCAAAATGACGCGCCATGGGAACATCAATACCGTCCCGCCATGCAAAGACCAACGCATCAGGATCATGCTGGTCCGCACGCACCACAAGCTGGCCATTGACCTCGTAAATTCTCTGCTCGCTCTGCCAGGCGACGAACATAAGCCCCACGAATATGAGAACGGTCGCGGCAAGCGTAATTTTGTTTTTCTGCTCTTGATCCACTTTTACTTTACTGCCGCTTGCTCTTGCTTCACTTGCGCTTCATCGTCACTCTTGCCCGAATGACATGCCTGCTGCAAACCAATATGCGCATCATCAACGACTTGAACAAGAGGTCGAACGACCGCGAGAAACTTTTATATGGGCCCTCTTTATGAAATTGAGTGATATCATTAAGTCCCGCATTTCAACACGCAGCTTTCTCGACAAACCGGTAAGCGAAGAACAGGTGCGAGGTCTGTTGGATATCGCCCGCTGGTCACCTTCCGGGGGCAATCTTCAGCCATGGCGGGTGCATGTGGTGATGGGTGATGCCAGGGCGCGGCTCATAGAAACGGTAAAAAATGCCATCGCCGATAATCCGTTTGCCGATGAAGCAGAATTACAGATCTACCCACCCAAGCTTGCCGACCCATGGCGCGCAAGGCGCTCTAACCTTGCCGAGGAGATGTATGCCACTTTAAACATCCCACGCGAAGACAAAGCCGCACGCCTTCAATGGTTGCTCAGTAATTACGAATTTTTCGGCGCACCAGTCGGCGTTTTCTTTTCTCTCGATCGCCGCTTTGACAAAGGCCAGTGGGCGCATCTGGGCATGTTCATGCAGACGCTTGCGCTTGCCGCAGAAGAACAGGGTCTCGCCACCTGCATGCAGGAAGCATGGACCGCGCGGGCGAAAACGGTTTCTGCGTTTTTAGATCTCGGTGAGCATGAACAACTCTATTGCGGGATGGCGCTGGGGTTTGCCGACAAAGACGCGCCGGTAAACAACTGGCGATCAACACGCGTGCGAGTTGATGAATTCACCAGTTTCATCAAAGAGTAAGCCATGACCATTCAAACCGCCGCCACAATCAACGTCGACGCGCCGATTGCACATGTTTTTTCAATTGCTGCAGGGTATGATCCGCGCGATTTAATTCAGCCCTTCGGCCCCCTGCCCGGTATTAATGATGTCAAAGGTCATGATGCGCCATGGTCCGCAATTGGCCAACAGCGCCATTTCACGCTTTCAGATAAATCATCCGTAAGCGAAACAATGACAGCGATTTCCCAGCCCCAGAGTTACTCTTACGACATTTCGAATTTTACCGGGCTTTTCGCCTCACTTGTCTGCGGCGCCCGCGGCCAATGGGATTTTACGGAAACTGGCCCCGGTAGAACCCGGATCGATTGGACCTATCAGTTTTCCCCAACGGGTGTTATCGCCGAACCCGTCCTCTGGTTTATTGTCAAACTGTTTTGGCCCGGCTATCTGAAAAGCGCCCTCCAGCGGGTCAAAGAAAAAGCGGAAGACACACAGTAGATGAAAATCGCGACTTTCAACGTTAATTCAATCAATGCACGCCTGCCGCGCATCACCGGGTGGATCGACGACACCAAGCCTGATGTTGTTGTCCTGCAGGAAATAAAATGCGTTGACGAAAAATTCCCGGCGGCCGAATTTGAAGATCGCGGGTATAATGTCGAAGTGCACGGCCAGAAAAGTTACAATGGCGTGGCGCTGCTTTCCAAATATCCTGTTGATGACGTGGTCAAAGGTTTGCCCGGTAATGATAGTGACGAACAGGCGCGTTACATCGAGGCGCTGGTGATGCCCGAGGACACCGCGCCGGTGCGTGTTGGCGGGCTTTACCTGCCCAACGGCAACCCAGCGCCCGGCCCGAAATATGATTATAAGCTCGGCTGGATGAAGCGCCTAAAAGAACATGCGGAGATGCTCTTAAAAAACGAAGAAGCTTTTGTCCTAGCTGGTGACTATAATGTTATTCCGCAGGCAGAAGATGTTCACGATCCCGCTGCATGGGAGGGCGATGCGCTTTACCGACCCGAGACCCATGCAGCGTTTCGCGAGATCGTTAATCTCGGCCTGACGGACGCCTTGCGCCAGGCAGACCCAACCGGCATTCGCTACACCTTCTGGGACTATCAGCGCGGCGGCTGGGAAAAAGACAACGGCATCCGTATTGATCATCTCATGATGAGCCCACAAGCGGCAGACCGTTTTAAAGACGCTGGCGTTGACCGGAAAGAACGCAGCCCGACAAACCGTGATTTAAAAGAAAAACCTTCTGATCATGTGCCGACTTGGGTGGAGTTGAATTAGTTTGAGTGATCACATTTTTTTAGATCTGTTTCCGTAGCAATTCGAATCGTATGAAATTTTCTAACTGTGACTTGATATTTAAAAACCTCCAAATGTCCGTATTCACCTTCGGGGTGAAGAAACCCATCAATTTTCACAAATAACCGGTCTGCTAAATACTTTGCATCTTCTGGTAATTCGGAAAGCTCACTTAAGCCATCTTCCGATTCCCCAAATTGGTCTTCATGAAACTCTCTAAATTCTGCAGAAGCTTGACCTGTTATTTCTAACCACCAAGGTGTGTCTTCCCTACAGCTATAAAAATTGCTTAACTCAAAACCACCATAATAGATCCCCTCATATGTTTTCCATTCCGCGCTTGCTGGAGATGAGAGAAACAACCCAACTGCCATGGTCAAAATAAAAATTCTACGAAGTTTCATCATAATTTGAGCAATCCTAACGACTCCCCAAAACTAGCACAAACAGGCGTTTCATACTATGCTCTGGGTAAAAGGAGCATGTTCCATGAAGCTTTTATTCAGCATTTTTCTTGGCGCCTTTTTACTAGCTTCACCAAGCGGATTTGCAACCGAGCTTAACCATCTCCAAAGCGCAAAGGCTGACGGATATCACCTCGTTAAATCAGAAAAACTAGAACGCTCTTTTCATGTCTATGTGCAATTGCCGCGCGAATACAACGATACGGATCAAGATTATCCAGTGATTTACCTTCTGGATGGCGGCACGAATTTTCCGATGCTGGCGCCTTATTATTTTCTGCTTAAATTTGATGAGCCCATGCCCGAGGCAATTATCGTCGGTATCTCTTATGGCGCAAATTCACGCGCAGAGGGAAACTATCGCGGAACAGATTACACCGCCCCCTCACCGGAGCGTGAAACCTATGGCGGGGCAAGCGCCTATCAGGACTTTCTCAGCGATGAGCTCTTGCCTTTAATAGAAGGAAAATACCGCGCCGATACATCACGGCGTATTCTCTTTGGCCAATCTATCGCCGGTCAGTTCGTTCTATACTCCGCTATGACCCGCCCTGATTTATTTTGGGGCCGCATCGCCTCAAACCCGGCGCTGCACAGAAACCTTGAGTTCTTTCTCAACCTTGAAGCAACAAAACCAACGACACAACCGAGAGTGTTCATCGCTGCCGCGACGCGTGATGATGACCGGTTCAAAACCCCTCGCGACGCCTGGCTGCAACGCTGGGAAAATGAAACGCCGCCATGGCCGCTTGAAGTGCAGGACCTGGAAGGGGAATACCACGCCTCTGCGGCGCCGCTGTCTTTCCGCGCCGGGATGCGCTGGTTATTCCCCACAGAGGATAATGACAACTAAAACCACCCATCTCACTCTATCGGTCTGCATAACTTTAAACCTTTGTGAGCCCTCCTCGACAAAGCCCTTCCCTCGCTGCAGTTAACAGGCCATAAAACCAAGCTGCAACATTAAGAATCCGGGGAAGACCATCATGCTGAAAACCGCTTTTATCGCCAGTATGGCGAGCCTATGCCTTTCACCCCTCGCTTATGCTGGCGAGGCGGAGGATTTTCAGTCGATCCTAGATGATCACTGGGCGACGGCCACAAAAGAACAGGTATTTTTCAGAACCGACCCTGATGCTTTTCGCATGAACGGGAAGCTGCCCGCCTTCAGCGAAGAAGCCCGCGCGCGGCGCCAGGCGTTTAACGAGAGCATCATCGCGCGACTTGAAAGCATCGACGCCGATCAACTGGAAGGCCAGGACCGCATCAGCTTCAAACTGTTTTCCTATGAGCGTGAAACAGAACGTGAAAGTTATAATCAGCCTGAGCATCTCTTCCCGATAACGAGTCTTTTTGGCTATCACACATATTTTGCCAATGCGCCGTACAATATGGCGTTCTCAAGCGCTGAAGACTATGAGCGCTACCTTGTCAGCCTCGCTGACTTCCCCCGCTACAACAAAGAAAACATCGCGCTTTTGCAGGAAGCGGTCACCAAGGGGTACACGCATTATTGCCCTTCAATAGAAGGCTACGAAACAACGATCAGTGACTTGATCGTTGACAACCCGGAAGACAGTTCCCTTTACGCGCCATTTAACAATTTCCCGAAGACAATGTCGGTGCGTACGCAATCAAAATTGAGAAAGAAGGGCAAAAAGCTCGTCAAAGACGCGATCATTCCAGGCTATCAAGAGTTTTATGACTTCTTCGTCAACGACTATGCACCCAATTGCAGAAACGACGTTGGCGTCAACAGCCTTGAAGGCGGTGATGAGTACTACGCCTATCTGATCGGATATTTCACCACGACCGATATGACGCCGGAGGAAATCCATCAACTTGGCCTCAGCGAACAAAAACGCATCCGCGCTGAAATGGAAGCGATCATTGAAAATGTTGGCTTTGAAGGGACATTCAAAGAGTTTCTAACCTACCTCAGAACTGATCCGAAATTTTTCGCTGAAACTGGTCAGGACCTTTTGGAAAAGACTGCCTTCATCACCAAAAAAATGGACGGCCAGATGCCGCGCTTTTTTGGTAAGCTGGCGCGCAACACTTATGAAATCCGCGGCACAGAAGGGCGCGGCGCTTACTATGTTTCCGGCGGCGACGACGGGCGCACGCCGGGCGCGTATTTTATCAGCACCGGTAATTTAAAAGCGCAACCGCTCTATAATCTTGAAGCCCTAAGCCTTCACGAAGCGGTGCCTGGGCATCACCATCAATCAGCGATTGCCCTTGAGCTTGATGTGCCCGAATTCAGGAAAACGCTTTATCACTCTGCTTTCGGTGAAGGCTGGGGGCTCTATTCAGAAAGCCTCGGCAAGGAAGCCGGTTTTTATGAAGACCCTTACAGTGATTTTGGTCGGCTAACCTATGAAATGTGGCGCGCTAACCGCCTGGTCGTTGACACCGGCATGCACGCTTTAGGGTGGTCTCGCCAACAGGCGATTGATTTCCTGCTGGAAAACTCGGCGCTTTCACAAGCCGAAGTCGAAAGCGAAATTGACCGCTACATCACCTGGCCGGCGCAGGCGCTGTCCTACAAAATTGGCGAGCTGCGCATTAAAGCGTTGCGGGCGAAAGCGGAAAAAGAGCTTGGCGAGAATTTTGACCTGCGCGCTTTTCACGACATGATTGTCGGGAATGGTTCTTTGGCTATTGCGGTGCTTGAAGAAGTCGCCGATGAGTGGATCGCAGAGCAAAAAAAGTAAAAGCAAGTACGTCATTCATGAATTGGTCGCCGGAACAGGACGCCGCCTTACTCGCTGTTGATCGCTGGTTGAAGAAGGGTGATGCGCCCTTGTTTCGCCTGTTCGGTTATGCTGGCGCCGGGAAAACTACTCTCGCGCGGCACTTTGCAGAAAATGCTCATGGCGATGTCGCCTTCGCGGCGTTTACGGGCAAGGCCGCCCATGTCATGCGCCAGAAGGGGTGTGTTGAAGCGACAACTATTCACTCGCTCATTTATCGGCCCGCCTCCGGTGAAGAAGATGGCGAACCGATGTTTACCCTGCGCCATGACGCCCCGGCCTCAAAGGTCGATCTCATCATCATAGATGAATGTTCCATGGTCGATGAAGATTTAGGCCGGGACCTCCTCTCCTTCGGCAAGCCGGTTCTGGTGCTGGGCGACCCCGCACAGTTGCCCCCGGTGAAAGGCGGCGGTTTTTTCACCGAAGGCGAGCCGGATTTCATGCTGACCGAAATCCACCGGCAGGCGGCGGACAACCCGATTATCCGTTTGTCCATGGCGATCCGCGAACGCGAAAACTTTGACGAACAGTCCGACGAATGTCGCCTGATATCAAAGAAGGAAATTACAACGGGTGACATTATGGCGGCGGATCAAATTCTGGTTGGCGCCAATCGCACCCGCAAACGCTATAATGAACGCTTGCGCGAGTTACACGGCCATGAAGACTTCACACCGGAAGCGGGCGAAAAACTCGTTTGCCTACGAAATAATAAAAAGAAGGGCCTCCTGAACGGCGGCATCTGGACTGTTGACCGGCGCATGAGCCCACGCGGGGGCCGCGTGCGTTTTTCCGTCAGGCCGGACGAAGGCGGCAAGGCCGTCAATGTTTCGGTCCCGCGCGCTTTCTTTCTCGACGGACCAGAGACTGTGCCATGGACACAGCGCAAAGGCGCTGACGAATTTGACTATGGCTACGCCCTCACCGTTCACAAAGCCCAAGGCTCTCAATGGGATAGCGTCGTTCTATTCGATGAAAGCTATATGTTCCGTGAACATCGTGATCGCTGGCTTTATACGGCCGTAACGCGGGCGGCGGAACGCCTGATTGTCGTACGATAAGAGCGACTTGCACGAAAAACGAACAGGTTTAGGTTGTCCGCTCACGCGAAGGGAGCGCTCCGATGGAAGACATGCAAAAAGCCGTAAAAACGGTTCTAAACAATTATGCTAATTTTGATGGCCGATCAGGCCGCGCTGAATTTTGGTGGTGGGCGCTCGCATATTTTCTCGGCGGAATTATAATTTCCTTTGTTGGCGGATTAATTGGTATGGGTAGCTTTCTGTATTGGATATATCTTCTAGCTTTAATCGTCCCTTTTATAGCGGTTGGCATCCGTCGTTTTCATGACATCGGCAAACCGGCAATCTGGGCAGTCAGTATGATCATTCCTTTTGTGAATTTGATCGTTGCGCTGATCTTCTTGACAAAACCTTCTGACGGCCCAAACGAACATGGCGAAGGTCCACAACCTTTAGCCGCCTGATTTACGGTTTTTTATAATAATCAGCGACCGGAACAAATGTGTTCGCGCTTTCATTCAGAGCGCGAACATCGCCTGTCTTAATATCATAGACCCAGCCATGTAGCTGAATATTACCGCGCGCCAGCCGCAGAGCCACGGTCGGGTGTGTCTTCAAATGCTGGATTTGCAAAATCACATTCTGCTCAACCATCATCAGGTCGCGCGCTGCTTCGTCCAAATTTGCGCCCTCATGAGAACAGGCGTCTTCAACAATATCAGCAGCCGCCTGAGCAAAGCAGAGCCAGTTTCGTACATGGCCCAATTTTTCAATGCTCTCCGGGCGCCGCGCCGCCTCCATGGCGCCGCAGCCTGTATGACCACAAATCACAATATGCGGCACTTTTAGAACGGCGACAGCAAACTCAATGGACGCTGTCATGCCGCCCGTCTGATTAGAGTGCGGCGGTACAATATTGCCGGCATTTCGGCAGACAAATAACTCGCCCGGTTCTGACTGCGTGAACATTGCCGTTTCAATGCGCGAGTCCGAACAGGTTATGAAAAGCGCTTCCGGCGCCTGACCAAAACTCAGCTTTTCAAAAAGCGCTTTTTTCTTCGGGAAGACTTCTTTTTGAAAGCGCAGAACACCGTCAGCAAATTTTGGCATTGTATCTCCGTTTTGAAGAAAGAGCAGACGCCCTTGCGGTCTTGCTCTCTATCCCATTGCTATGATGGGTTGGTCAATATCGCGACATCGAATATTTATCTGCGTCCTCACCCAGCCTTGACCGCATCGACTGAAAAGGCGCCATCGAGCCGGCGGTCAACCGTCTTCATCAAAACATCGATAAGGTCAAAGATCAGGTCAAACTCTTTGAGGATCATTTCAACCCGCTCTGGCCCTTCAAGGGGTTTAAACATTGTGCCCATGTTGAGTTTGTCACCAGTTTCGAGGGCGAGGAACAACTTGCCCTTTGAAAAAGCAGCGCGCAGCTTTGCCCCATCGAACAATTTATCCAACGCCTGAAAACGCTCAAGCACGAGCGGGTCCAGCAACTCGCGAGCCTCTACTTGATCGGTCGACCAGGCCTCAAAAGCCTTTTCGAATTCCGGTGACGCAAGCCCGACATGAGAGTATTCTTTCCCCGGTTTCATGAACCTATTGAAAATCCCGGCGTCACGTCGAATAACCGTCTCTCCCAAAAACTTCTTGTGGTAATCTATTATTGCCAGCTGCCCATGAAAGACTGTCCGGGTGCTGTTGTTTTTTCCTGATGTCTTATATTTCAGATGGCTTTCACAGATAATAAACTGCGCCCCATTGCGCTCTCCCCTGACTTCGTCTTCCCAGCTTTCACGGTTAAAATTTGGTAAAAGCCCAAGCCGGTCAAAATCAGCACAATAATCCGGACGTCCCATGGCCGCCTGATAAGAAAAACCCAGACGAGCACATATTCTTTCTAACAACCCGACCGAAATACTGCCGCGGGTTTTGTTTATCCGCCACCCGGCAATAGCAAGTCCGATAAATCCACTGACAACGGCAAGCTGAGTGTTTCCATCGTTGAAAGGGCCAAAACGAAATGCAGCAAAAGCAACCACTGCAGTCGCAATTGCAATCAATCCTGAATGCATAACCGCCTGCTGGCGTGCATCTTCCCACTGCGCCACATGAGGCATGATAGCGCTCTCATAGAAGGCTTCAAAGCCATGAAACTCTTCACGTTCAGATGGTAATTTTATAGCCATGCTCTCTCATTCCGTAACGCTTGGTTCAGACTTACTAGCAAAGTTTTAACGACCTCTTGGAACACTCTCAGCCGATCTCAAATCAACAATGCCCACCATCATACTAAACGACGAATTAACTTTATTTGCCCATGTTCGGCAAAAGAAAACGTAAAGATCGCGACATGCAATTTGCTGACATCGCAAAGCCGCCCTTCTTGCGCGCAACGCCGGACACAACACCGGCGATTGTGATCGACCGCCAATTGCGTGAATTGCAAGAGCAGTCACCACGCAGCATGCTCGCCACACTGCTTTGCTCCTTGTTTATCGGATTTTTGTTTTTTGATCGTGCGCCAAATATTATCCTTATTGGCAGCGCTCTTTATGTCACCCTAATTCTTTACCGCCTGCCACTTTGGCTTGGTCTTAAAATCGATGAGATGACTCCCGCTAAAAAGCGCAAAATGGTTAACTCGATAATGCCGTTTGTGATCGTTCTCGGTTCATCTTGCTCAATTTTCGCGATCTTTTTTTCATACAACGCCTCGATCGTCGACCATATCCTCCTGGCGATATGGTGTTGCTTTTGCGGGCTCATTAACGGCGCCGCTCTTTCATCTGTACCTCGGGCCTCTGTAAGCGCCATGGCCATATGTATAGCTCCCTTCTGCTTCGTTCTTATCTTCTCAGGTGAGCCTCAATTGATGACAATTGGCGCCATTTTAGCATGCGGTTCTGTTGTCGGCGCTTTTCAGCAAGTCCATTATGGCAGATTGGTTTCACAATTATCCATCAATGAACTCAATACAACGCGCGCTGCCGATGAAGCAAAAGAGAGCCTGCGCAAATTCATCGAAACGGCATCGGACTGGGCATGGGAAAGAAATTCTGAAGGCGTACTGACTTATGTTTCAGAGAACTTCGAAAAACTGACTGGTATACCTTCTAACCTGGTGATGGACCGCGATTCACGTTCTGCCCTACAGCAATCCGGATATGATGAAGGGGCAGAAAAGAAAATCGTGGCGTTTGTGCAAAACCGAGTACCGTTTAACGATTTGCACTATTCGATTAGGCGCAAAGATGGGCGCACACTGCATTTATCTACGTCTGGGCAGCCACGATATAATAAAGAAGGTGAATTTACCGGTTATGTCGGTTGGACACGTGATATCACAGCGCAGATCGAAGCAGAGCTTCAGGTTAAAGATAGCGAGGAGCGTTTTCGCGACTTTGCCGAGAGCGCCGGCGACTGGACATGGGAGACGGATAAAGATTTCCGATTCAGCCACATTTCCCATCGCGCACAAGAAGTTACCGGGCATGACCATTCAAAATATGTCGGCCAGACAATAACTTTTGGCGGCGAAGGCGCGACCCAGGAGGAATGGGATGCCTTGCGGCACACTATTGAAACACGCCAGCCAATTGTCGCCTTTGTCAGTTGCACTCGCCGTGAAGATGGAACCCCCGTTTGGATTGAACGCAGTGGTAAACCTATCTTTGGTCCTGATGGAGAATTTCAAGGGTATCGGGGTGTCGCGCGAGATGTAACGGCCCGTATGGAAGCGCGTGAAGAAGCCGCCGCCGCTCGAGAGCTGCTTGAACTCGTCAATTCGCACCTCGAAGAAACTGTTCAGGAACGCACAGCCGATATCGAAGAAAAGTCTGCGCTTATTTATGAAGTTCTGGAATCAATGGCTCAGGGTGTTGTCGTTATTGATGATGATTTCAACATTGTCGAGATCAATGAGAAAGCCTGGCAGTCATCAGGTCTGCCAAAAGAAATTTGGGCTGTTGGAAACAGCATCAAACCCATACTGGATATTGGTATTCGGCATAATCTATATGAATTCTCATCCGTCGAAGAATACTTCGCCGCCTTCGAGACCGCTCTTGCAGCCAATCAGGTTTTTCGAGCGATCCGCCGTCAAAAAGATGGTAAGATTATTGAAGAAAATATCCGTACACGCCCCAGTGGTGGATATGTTGTTACATATAGCGACATCTCAGAGGCGCAGGAACGCGAAGATGAGTTGCGCGCCCTCTCCGATGAATTATTGAGCTCCAAAGACGCCGCTGAGGCTGCAAACCGCGCCAAAACAGAGTTCCTCGCCAATATGAGCCACGAAATCCGCACGCCCATGAACGGCGTTGTCGGTATGGCGTCGTTGCTGCTCGACAGTAAGTTATCTGAAAAACAAAAAGACATGGCGAATGTTATCGTCAATTCCGGCGATGCCTTGTTGAAAATCATCAACGATATTCTCGATTTCTCAAGCCTTGAAGCCGGTAAATTCCGCCTCGCTAACGAGCCTTTTGATTTGCGCGCCTGCATCGAAGATGTGGCCGGGTTACTGGCGTTCAGAGTGCAGGAAAAGAACCTGGAAATGATGTTGCGCTACCAGCCTGATCTTGGCAGCGCGTTCATTGGTGATCCAGGCCGGTTGCGGCAGATCATTACCAACCTTGTCGGCAATGCAGTAAAATTCACCGATGCTGGTCATGTTCTGATTGATGTCTCAGGCAAACGTCGCGGCGAAGTCGTCGACATAGAAATTGCCGTCATTGACACCGGTTGCGGTATTCCAGCTGATCAGAAAGACAAAATTTTTGAAGAGTTTGAACAAGTCGACGGATCCGCTGTTCGCCGTCATGATGGCACAGGTCTTGGCTTGGCTATTAGCCTCAAAATGATCAAGGCGATGGGCGGTCAGATTTCACTGGAAACTGAAATCGATGAAGGATCCACTTTCACAGTCCGGTTACAACTGCGCATTGATGAAGACGCAAGCTCGGTACAAGTTGAGCCGCCAGTCGGCGCCTTTAATGACATGCGCGCCCTGATCGTTGACGATAATGAAGTCAATCGACATATTCTTTGTGATCAACTTGCATCCTGGGGCCTCGCGTCAGACAGCTTTGCTGATGGACCGTCTGCCCTATCGGCAATGAAGAAATGCGCTGCTAAAAACCCTTATGCGTTGGCCATTCTTGATTTTCAAATGCCTGATATGGATGGCGTCGCTCTCGCGCAACGCATCAAAGCTGACAAAACTATTGCCACGTTACCTTTGATTCTCCTTACTTCCGCAGGACGAAAAGGCGATCCCAAAGGCCTCGCTGGTGATATCTTCTCGGCTTACCTCGTTAAGCCTGCGCGTTCTTCCATGCTGCTCGATT
>BQJH01000014.1 GCA_021604605.1 Hyphococcus sp. | reverse complement strand
GCGATAAAAACAACGACCCAACCTCACCGCAACCCGTGAAATCATGGGTCGGCATCAAGAGGCGGCGTTCAATCCGTTTTTTAATCTGCTTGGAAACATGCACAGTTTTGTTAATGCGATAATTGACGAAACCATGGTCGAGTCCAACAGCGGAAAACACCGCTGATGTGCCCATCACCTTTCCCTCAACCTCAAGCACCATCATATAAACTTCGCCGCCAGGCTCGCTCGCATTGCGCTCAAAACTCTCACATGCAAACTCAATGCGCGGACGCAACGCATCAGGTTCCGGCGGCAGGTTAGTCATGCCCCCGCCAGACGTCTTCGCGAGCTCCAAAATTTCATCAAAATCTTCGCGCCTTACAGGACGCATAAACGGCATGGTCATCACGATGTCTCCACCTGGTCCAAGGCTCCAGGGTTTGGGATCTCACCCGCTGCTATTTTGAGTAACAATAAGGCGGATAATTTCGCCCGCTCAACAAGACTATCCAGCTTTGCATATTCCTGTGCTGAATGAATGTGCGCGCCGCGCACGCCTAATGTATCGATCACGGGAATGCCTGCAGCGGCAATATTGTTACCATCGCAACAGCCGCCCGTTGGTTTCCAATCAATCTCCAGACCGAGATCAGCGCCCGCATCCTTAAGCGCGTTAAAGAACGCCAGCAATTTAGGCGTCATCGGTTTCGGCGGACGCGTAAATCCACCGGTCAGCTCGGCCTCATAGCCTTCCCGGCTATTAATCTCCGCAACAAGGCCTTCTGCTTCTTTACTGAACCATGCACTATCATCTAGTTGCTCAAGACGAACGTTAAACCGCACAACAGCCAAATCCGGCACGACATTATTTGGCCCACCGCCGTCTACTCTCGCAATATTGACAGTTAGTCCGTCACGAGCGCCGGTTAGCTTGTCTGCCGCAGCAATAAAATCAGCCGCTGCCGCTATGGCGTTCCGTCCAAGGTGATGTTCACGGCCTGCGTGAGCGCTCTTGCCTCTTACAATCACAGCAAAATTGCCAGAGCCTTTGCGGGCGCCAGCCAATGTGCCGTCTGGCAATGCGGGCTCATAAACACATGCAAACTGCGCACGCTTGGCCGCCTCGGTCAGCATATGCGCTGATCCATGTGAGCCTATCTCTTCGTCGGCGTTGATTAAGACTTCATATCCAACCTGATCCGCCAGACTGGAGCGCTCAATCGTTTTTAGTGCCTGAAGCATCACCAGAAGCCCGCCCTTCATGTCAGCGGCGCCGGGAGCGTTTAGCGTATCTTCATCGAGGAATTTCTCCCCCTGAAAAGGATGATCGACTGGAAAAACTGTATCCATATGACCGGAGAGGAGAACCCGCACAGGCGCCTGCGGGCGTTGCACAAGGCGAAGCATATCGCCAACAGGCTTTTGTACTTTCTGGCCATCATCTGAGACAGCCTCATGCGGCGTGGACGGCTCGGTTTCCACTACAGCGCCCAACTCGCCAAATGCCTCCTCTAGGACGGTATGCATTTGCTTCAAACCGCCAATATTGCCGCTACCTGAGTTAATGGAACACCAATCCCTTAAGGTTTGGGTCATTTCATCACGTTTGCCATCGAGAAAGGCGAGGTCTTTCGAAAGGTCGGTTTTCTGTGCCATGGGGCCAGCACTAGCGAAGGCCGAATGCACCTGCAAGCCATCCCATGGTTTTCAAGACCTTACGAAGCAGCTAACAAGGGTTAGCGGACAAATATATGGGCGGAATCGGCTTTTAAAATGTTGCCAATAATCGAGACAGTCTTGATCCAATGGGCGGATATGGCTCGCCGTGGCGGTATTGCCTTGGCGCTGGGTATATTAGCGCTCACTGGCCTTGCCGGTTTCTACGCCGCTACCCACCTCAAGGTGAATACTGATACCAGCGCAATGCTTGATCCAAGCCTGCCTTTCCAGCAACGAGCGGCGAAATTACGAGAAGCTTTCCCACAAATCAAAACTGACATCATTGTTATCGCTCAAGCCCCGACCCTTGATGAGGCTGACGCCTTTGTCTCGGATTTGCATGACACTGTGAGCGCCAATGATGACGCCTTCTCAGCACTCTTCGCTCCCGCCCAAGAGCCATTTTTCAAACAAAACGGGCTGCTTTATTTAAGCGAAGGAGAGTTGGAAACTCGGTTAACCCAGCTCTCAAAAGCATCCGGTCTCATTGAGACGCTCATAAAAAGCCCGACACTCGGAACTCTGTTTACGACAATGGCGGATAATGACGCTCTCGCCGAGAGGTCTGAGCTTGGTCAGGAGACTTTGCAGCAACTCTACACAGAACTAGGCAAAGTCATCGACGCCAATCTCAAAGATGAGCCACGTCCTTTTTCATGGATGGGCGCATTGGACGATGAACTCGCCTCGACCGAAACTCACACGAGATTACTCTACGCCACACCCGAACTAGATTTCTCACGGTTGCAACCCGCCAAGACCAGTATCGAGGTTTTACGATCTGAAATTGCAGCACTTAGCGATCAATATAATGGTCGTGTCGATGCTTACATCACCGGCGATCCCGCTTTGCGCGTTGAAGAACTGGAATCAGTTACGACCGGTATTGGTCTTTCAATGTTCATCTCACTGATCCTTGTCAGTATTTTACTGTTATTTTGCTACCGCTCCGTGGCCATGGCGGGGCTAACGCTTCTCGGTCTCGTGATTACACTCGTTCTGACATCAGCCTTTGCAGCAGCATTTGTCGGCGAGCTTAATCTCGTCTCCGTCGCTTTTACGGTTTTACTTGTGGGGCTGGGACTCGATTTCGCGATTCACCTTCTCCTTCATGTACAGGAAAGACGCATCGGTGGAGAAGACAACTCTTCCGCCTTAAAGGGCGCGTTACACGAAGTCGGACCCGCGCTCGCTATTGCTGCGCCGACAACATCTCTCGCATTTCTTGCCTTTGTTCCAACCCGTTTTGACGGCATCGCTCAACTCGGCATTATCGCAGGCGCGGGCGTCATTATTGCGTTTCTTGTGTCTGTGACCTTTCTGCCAGCTGCACTCAGCCGTTTGCCGATAGCAAAACAAAAAGCCCGCAGCGGTGCGATCCGAAAATTCTTTGACGCCTTATCATCCGCCTCAACGCCAATCGCTATTGGGACGATTATACTAGGCTTATTAGCTCTGACAATAATGCCGCAAGTCCGGTTCGACGCTGACCAGATGTCATTGCGCAATCTCAACTCGCCCTCTGTCAAAGGGTTTAACCTTCTCTTCAATGATAAGGATACAATCCCGTATCGCTTATCACGCCTGGTCGCTACAGAAGAAGATGCGCGCGACACAGCCAGCCGGGCAAGCGCTTTGCCTGTTGTCGCCAGCACTCGGTCATTGCCGAACTTTGTTCCAGACGATCAGGATGAGAAACTCGAACTCATAGACTTCGCCGCAGGGACACTCGTTTTTGCATTAGAGGCTGAACCTCAGTCAGTAGCAGGTCCGAATGCGATGGAAGGCATTGCAGCCTTAAAGCAAAGACTAGACGCTGCTTATGATGAAGGCCCAGGGGAAAATCTCGCGACTTTGTTGGGGCATATACAAAGCGCAAACGATCCTGCCCTGGTAGCACAAATCGAAGATAGTATATTCGCCTATTGGCCCCAACTCATTGACCTTCTGCGCGCACAAACAAAAGCGGATTATATTGAAACCGATAACTTACCGACCTCATTAAGGTCACGGTATTTATCAGAGAGCGGTCAGTGGCGTGTTGATATTCTACCCGCAAATGACATGCGCAACCCAAAATCGCTGAAGCAGTTTGTGCAAGCTGTCGAAGAACTCTTTCCTGACCTGGCAGGGGGCGCCTATCAATCTCAAAAAGCTGGAGAGATTATTTCTGGAGCCATGCTGCAGGCCACACTAATTGCTCTCTTTGTTGTTGCCATTGTTTTGTGGCTTCTCATTAGACGCATCAACATGATCTTTTTGACCATATTCCCGCTTGTGCTCGCTGCAATCCTAACGGCCGCAACAGGCGTCCTTCTCAATACGCCGTTCAACTATGCCAATGTCATCGTTTTACCGCTGCTAATTGGTATTGGTGTCGATAGTGGTATTCATCTGGTTCTGCGCCATGACCAAATTGCCGTCGATGCGAATGTCTACGGAACGTCGACCCCCCGCGCCGTATTGTTCTCCGCCCTTACAACGGTCGCGTCATTTGGCAGCCTCATGCTTTCCCCGCACCGAGGGACTGCAAGCATGGGCGAATTGCTGTCGGTTGCGATTGCGTTCACGTTAATTTGTACGCTTGTCGTCTTGCCCGCTGCCTTTCGGTATCAGGAAAAGCGCATTCGCAAGGCCTCAATTAACAGCTAAGGCAAACCACAATATCATAATATTTTCAATAGATTACCGAGCCAACCCGACAAACTCTACGATTGGTTTATTTACAACATTTCATGTCTTTAGCACGTGAAAGCTGGAATTTTGCCGCAATCGTTCCATATTCAACACTCAGATGAGTCCTCGAAGGGTAAGTTAATGTTTATGTCACGAGTGCGGGTCTTCGCCGCCCTTATTGCCGCCGCTTCTGTCACTGCGTCAGTTCAGGCCCAAGAGCCTGAACCAGTTGGCGCTGCTGGTGAAGTACAATCTGAAAAGATTGACAACGCAATCGCGTTTGCAAAAACATTAACAGCTGACGCGACTGGCGCCCTTACAAATACAGACGCTGATGACGCTGCAAGGCTTGAAGATTTTCGCGTTGTCCTCAGCAATGGATTAGCGTTGGAAACTATCGGTAAATTCATGCTGGGTGAAAACCGCAAGAAAATGACTGAAGAACAAACGACCCGTTACGAGACGGCCTTTCCTCTCTACATAACAAAGCTCTATGCAGAGCAGTTTGACGAGATAGTTGGCAAACCGCTCGAGGTCGTTGACGCAAAAGAAATTGGCGCACGCGATGTCATCGTCCGCACACAGTTTGATAGGAAAGACGACAAGCCGATTATGGTCGATTGGCGTGTGCGTGAATTACGATCAGGCGAGCGCAAAGCCATCGACATTATTGTCTCCGGCGTCTCTATCATGCTTGTCAAGCGCGAAGAATTTTCATCTTATATCGCAACTAATGGTATCGATGCGTTGTTAGACAGAATTGAAACAGAGGCGGCATAATTGGCGCACTATATATACACGACAAACACGACTTAGTTTTTACGCTC
Organism: Hyphococcus sp.; assembly: GCA_021604605.1. Taxonomy (GTDB): domain Bacteria; phylum Pseudomonadota; class Alphaproteobacteria; order Caulobacterales; family Parvularculaceae; genus Hyphococcus. Next base: position 19,016 of record BQJH01000014.1, on the reverse strand, counting down.
AAACACAAAGTCAGCAGCGCCTCTTAATGGCTCTGCGGCATCGCCAAAACGATCGAGATGAGCCTTCGCAGTGATAACTAACTGTTCGGCCTTCGAGCGCGCGCCATCCATACCGAAGAGTTTGATAAAAGTCGCTTTATCCATTTCAGTGTCCTGACCAACAGGCTTGCCGAGCGTTTCAGCATCAGCCGTCTCATCAAGAATGTCATCGACAATCTGAAAGGCGAGCCCAAGATCTTCAGCATAAGCCGCCAGTAGGGCTGTCTCCTCTTTAGAGGCGCCGCCGACCAAGCCACCGCCAATCGTTGAAAACCGAATAAGCGCGCCTGTTTTCAGACGTTGCAACTGAGTAACCCCGGCCAAATCAAAGTCTTTTTGTTCGGCATAAATATCGATCATCTGGCCACCAACCATACCGGCTTTGCCGGAAGCCCGCGCCAGCTCCAGAGCAACCGCACATCGAACAGCGCCATCAGGGTGCGTAGCGTCATCGGCGAGGATCTCAAACGCCTGAGTCAACAAAGCATCGCCTGCGAGAATCGCCGTCGCATCATCAAACTTCTTGTGAACGGAAGGCCTTCCACGCCTCAAGTCGCTGTTATCCATGGCCGGTAAATCATCATGGATCAGGCTATAGCAGTGGATCATTTCTACGGCACAGCCTACCCGGATCGACCGTTCCCGAGGGCAGTCAAAAATATCTGCGGCGGCAATCGCCAAAAACGGACGTAGTCTCTTGCCGCCATCTAATGAGCCCCAACGCATGGCGTCTACAACGCGGCCCAGCGGACCTTCCTGCGTCGGTAGGAAATCTTCCAGTGCTGTTTCAACCAGAACGGCAGTTTCTTGAATGTTTTTTTTAAATGCGGACATTTTGCACCTTCAGATAGGAACGAGCGCGCTCCATAGCGCGCCCGCCGTAACCGCTCAACTCTGATTGCCTTCTTTAGTGCCGCTGATGAGAGATAAAACCTTCGCCCTCACAGGAATTACATATACGGGCAATAAAGCCCCGCTTTCCGCGTCCGGCACACTCCCCACAGACTTCTTTGGCGCTATTACCGCCGAGAAAGGCAGATAGCATATCGAAGGAATGTACACTCTCCCCCTCTGGGGCAACGTTCATGGCAAAATCTCGCGCAGCCGCCATTTTGGCTACCGGATAAGCCTCGACCATAGAGTGCTGATCATTACTCAGACCATGCAGCGTCACCATCAGATCACGCCGCCAGGCTTCCATCACGAGGGAGAACTGACCCTCATCAAACGAGCCAGTCACTTGTAGCCCCGCCATCAGGAATAAGTCCGGCCCTTCAAGGGCGGCCACGCTGATATGAAGATTTCGGTTAATCTGCTCAATCAAATGAGTATCTACAGCAAACCCTACAAATCGCGCCAAAAACCCGAGCTCCACGATCTGCCCTGAGGCTGGCGCTGACTGCATTAGAGCCACCACAAAATTGACGCCATTATGCTGCACTCCATAGACCTTTAAAGGCCCGTCCTCACCCAAAGTATCAACGGCGCCATATTGTTTTTTCAATGCCTCAATGATTTTGGCCATAGGCCAGGCCCCATCACTTTTTGAGCCCGAAAATTTCTTGAACATTAAGTTCCCCTCACCAGTGTAACCCCCAAATTACGCTACACGAGCCTTTGCATTAGGCCAAGATGCGCCCTTTTTGCTACAGGTGAACAGATTCAAAACAACTTAAACGGGTTATTTTGCACTGCAGAGCTGAAGCGGCTATATCCCCAGCAGATAATACTATTCTCGTGGTTGCCGAACCGGTAGCCGCGTGGAATATGTTACGGTTCTTTTGGTGATTGGAGGCGCGCGTCATGACGGCGACACGCGAAAGTGTAAAAGTTGTTCTTGCCCAACCACGCGGCTTTTGCGCCGGTGTTGAGCGGGCGATCGATATTGTCGAACGCGCTTTGGAAAAGTTTGGCGCACCAGTCTATGTCCGCCACGAAATAGTTCACAATAAATTTGTTGTAGACACACTGCGTGAGCGCGGGGCGATCTTTGTTGAAGAGATTGATGAAATTCCTACCGGCGCGGTAACAGTCTTTTCAGCCCATGGTGTGGCTCGCAAAGTTGAAGACGGCGCTTTGGTGCGCGAGCTAGATGTTATCGACGCCACCTGCCCGCTCGTGACAAAAGTCCACAAAGAGGGGCGTCGCTACGCGGCAAAAGGATATGACATTGTCCTTATCGGTCACATCGGCCACCCCGAGGTCGAAGGCACGCTGGGTCAAATCCCCGGTACAGTTCATGTACTATCTGAAGTTGAAGAAGTATCGTCTTTAACAGTCGCGGATGAAGATCGGGTTGCTTTCGTTACTCAGACGACTTTGTCAGTGAATGACACGAAAGATGTAATTGCCGAGCTAAAAAACCGCTTCCCCAATATCGTAGGCCCGGATACACGCGATATTTGCTATGCTACCCAGAACAGGCAAACGGCTGTTATCGCTATGGCGAAGCAAGTCGATTTGTTGCTTGTCGTTGGCGCGCACAACTCATCCAACTCTAATCGCCTTCGCGAAATTGGCGAAAATTATGGCATCCCGAGCTATCTGATCGAAGATGCATCCATGTTCGATCCGTCTTGGCTTGAGGGTGTAAAAACTGTTGGGATCACCGCCGGCGCCTCAGCGCCAGAAACCCTTGTTCAAGAAACTATTGCCCGGCTGCGCAACTATCGTGAAGTCAGCGTCGAGACCCTTGATGGGGTTGAAGAGAATGTCCATTTCAAACTACCGCGCGAATTGGCGGATGTGCCTCGAAAAGAGGATGCAATGAAAGCCTGGGCGGTAAATCCCGCTTAAATTTGCGCAAGCCATTAATGTAAACTGTCTGGAGACAACAATGTCCGTATCACTACACCAGCAAGCCCGCGTCGGCGCCTATGTGATGAAGCAAACACTGATGGGCCGCGATAAGTATCCACTGGTGCTGTTTCTGGAACCGCTTTTTCGATGCAACCTTGCCTGCCCAGGCTGCGGCAAGATTGATTACCCGGCCCCGATCCTCAACAAGCGCCTGTCTCCACAAGAGTGCTTTGACGCCGTCGATGAATGCGGCGCCCCTGTTGTGGCGATCCCCGGCGGCGAACCATTAATTCACAAAGAAATTGGTGAAATCGTCGAAGGCATTGTTGCGCGCAAGAAATTCGTTTCCCTTTGCACGAATGCGTTGCTGCTGGAGAAGAAGCTTGATCTCTTCACGCCATCGCCGTTTCTGTTTTTCTCCGTTCACCTTGATGGCCTCGAAGAGGAGCATGATCACGCTGTTGACCAGAAGGGCACGTTCAAAATTGCCGTGAAAGCGATTAAAGCCGCTCAGGAAAAAGGGTTTCAGGTCAACGTTAATGCGACCATCTTTGACAACATGACAGCCGTGCAGGTTGCAGATTATCTCGACTTTGCCACGGATTTGGGTGTGAATATTTCAATCTCCCCGGGTTACGCTTATGAGCGTGCTGAAGACAAAGACCATTTCCTATCCCGTGAAAAAACCAAGCAGCTTTTCCGTGATATCTTTAAACTGGGGAAAGAACGCGGTCGGGTATGGAACCTTTCGCACTCATCGCTATTTCTCAATTTCCTGGCTGGTAATGAAGAATATCAGTGCACACCTTGGGGCTCGCCTACGAGAAGTGTGTTTGGCTGGCAGAAGCCTTGCTACCTCCTTGGGGAAGGCTACGTGTCTTCATTCAAAGAGCTGATGGAAACGACGGAATGGGATCAATACGGCACTGGCAAATATGAAAAATGCTCAAACTGTATGGCTCACTGTGGTTATGAACCAACAGCGGCCATGGATGCTGTAAAAAACCCGATGAAGATGTTCAAGATACCGAACATGCTCAAGATTAAAACCGAAGGCCCAATGGCGCCGGAAATTGACCTTTCTAAAGCTCGCCCAGCGGAAGACCTGCACGAGCAGCTTGTTGCTAACGAGATGTCAAAGATCGAGGCCGAGAAAAAGGCGGCAAAAGATCGGGCCGAGGTCGCGGCGTAAGGTTTTCGTCGCAGCGGCGCTGTCAGCGCCCAATTTCATCAATTCTGGAAACTGTTTGGGGTCGCGCAATGCAGCCCCTAATGTTTTAAACGCACGCGTTGAGCCATCGGGCGCGACGGCGCCCAATGCTGCTGGCGGCAAGGCTCTGCCTGCCGGATCGGCGATCGCTCGTATCGCTAGGAAGGGTACGCCCATATGAACCGCCGCCCTCGCAGCGCCGTGGCTTTCCATGTCGACAGCAAGCGCATTGTGGTTTTGAAACAATGCTGCTTTCCTTTGCGCGCTATCAATGATCTGATCCGAACCGAACAGCGCTCCCATTTTAGCTGCGCTTTGTTCGATCTCTTCTTTCAAAATGCCGGTGAGGTATGAATCGGCTGTCCATACAGAACCCTCATCAGCGATAACACGTTCACCAATAACAAGGTCGCCGGGTTTTAACGCAGGATCTAGCCCTCCAGAAACTCCAACGCTCAGTATAGCACTCGCACCCACTTCACAAAATTCCGCGGCAAGTTCTTCAGCTCGTGACGCATTAGCACCGGACACCCCAATGCGAAGTTTCGATTGCTCACCGGTAGAAGCGACAGCTTGCGCTTCTGACTTCAGGCCACAGATGACGCCAACGAAGCCAGTCATCAGTTCTGAGCAGCCTTTAACACCAATTCAGCCGCTATATCACCAGACCTGATCGATCCTTCAATCGTTGCCGGTACGCCCGTATCGATATGATCGCCCGCGAGTGTTAAATTGCGATATTGAGTTTCAGGTTTAAGGCGTTTCATGGCGCCCAAAGGAGATTGATCCGGCGTTGCTCGTTTCTCACGGATCACGCGAACCTTTTCATAAGGCATCCCTCCAAGATCGAGAGCAATTTGTGTTTCGCGCCAGATCTTTGAAACGACTTCATCATTAGGCATATCATCAGTTCCAATTGTATTTGACGCTGAAGTTGTAATGCTAATCACATCATCACGCACAAACGCCCATTGTCCGTCGCTTGAAACCATACCGATAAAGGGTCCGCCCCCAAGCGCCTTGGTTGGTACAGGCGCACCCATTTTAAAATGTATATTCAAAATGCTCGCATTGTCATCTGGCGGGTCAACATCAGGCATGAGTTGCTTTAATCGAGAGGGGGGAATGGCAAAAATAACCTGATCCCCCTCTTCAAGCCCGATTGTCTCGTCGGAAAAGTTGAGGCTCGTTACCTCGCCGCCTTCAGCCCAAATATTACGAAGCCGCGCGCCGAACCGAACAAGGCCTCCATTTGACTGAATAATTTTGACGGCAGGGTCAATGAAAGCCGGCCCCAGTCCTTTCTTGGCGACGAGCGGTATAGAGGCCTGCCCGCCAAGCAGAAAAGTTTCACGGATCACGCGCCACAACAATTGCGCCTGCCCTCTTTCTGGCGTTGTGTTTAGTACCGCTAGTGTCAGAGGCTCCCAGAATCTTTTAAACAAAACACTCTTCTCATCAACGACACCAGCGACCGTTTGAGTTTTGTCCGCAAAGAAAATCGCACCCGCTTTTATATAGTCCAATAAGTGCGTGTCAGGTACGCGCCATTGTTTATCGAAAATCCAGAAAGGAATTGGCCCTTCATTAAGGCGAACGTTCCAACGCTGACCACTTTTTACATCCACAAATGGATAGATCGCAAAATCCGGACCCGTAAGTGGATCTTCAGAACCAATGCGTTCCAAAAAGGAGCGCGCTGATTTATTCCCTGACATGATCAAGTGATTACCATTGTCGATATCGCGTTCCAGGTGCTTGTCGTAAAATGACCGACAACGCCCCCCAGCTTGCCCAGCACTGTCATAGACAGTAACAGACCGCCCGGCCTCAACCAGCCGAACAGCGGCAGCTAATCCGGATAGTCCGGCGCCAATAATATGAACATGTGCCATGGTTAGCTTCTATAATTTGATCAAATTCGGGGGCAATGGCTTATCGAGCCTTGGCGTTTCTTTTGCCGCTGCAAACGAAACGATTGAATGTTTCTTGCCCCTTTTCACAGGCAGAGCTGCGTGTGCGTAACGCCAGTCTGACGGAAAAGCGACAAGAAGACCTTGTAGTGGAGCAATACGGTAGTTGAGATATTTAAACTCAAGCTGACCGCCTTCATAATCTTCATTCAGATATATTAAGAGGCTGTAGTCTCGATTGGTCACACGTCGCCATGCTTTTTCATCCGGATTCCAGTTGTAGGCATCCGCATGCGGATAATATTCACCACCTTCAGGATAGCGCAAAATGACAGGTTTTTCACACCACGCCAAAGGCTGTTCAAAATGTGGGCTAACAAAGTCAGTGAAAGCTTTACGCATCAGATCTTCGATATTTATCCGAAACCCTTCCGTCGAAATACTCTCAACTTTCCGGCTATCAACTTCGTGAGAAACAATATCGCCCTCATCACCAGATGATAGCACCTTGCCGGATTCACCCTTCCAGGCTTTACACTCCTGCATAATTTGAGCGCACTGGTCAGATGTGAGGAAATTTTGAACAATCAAAAGACCCGCAGGCGCCGCATTGTGAATAATGACTTTGCCCGGTTTTTCTCTGATAATTTCCTGGCTGAGCTCATCGGGTGTGAGCGGATCTCCCGAAAAATATTTTCGCGTTTCAACCGTCATGCAGAAACAACCTTTATTTTCGGCGCGACAAACCAGCGGGCGGCGATCATCATTTTTTCAAATTTCGATAGTTCAACCTTCGCCTGACCATTATGCCAACCTCGCGCCTGCATGCGCTGAAGGTGGTTTTCATATACGCCCATCATTAACAATGCAGGGCGTAAAACCTTCCAGTCGAGATGCGCGAGTGCTTTACGGGTGCGTTCAAATTTTTCTTCGGCTATGAGCGCCAACTCAGTTCGGACCGAAGGTAACCCCGCTGATTTTGAAATTTCGCTTGGATTTAATGGGCAATTGTGTTTATCCAGCAGCTCTCGCGGCAAATACAACCGCCCCTCGATCGCGTCCTCTTCAACATCACGGAGAATATTCGTCAATTGTAAGGCATCGCCCAGTGAAAGTGCAAAATCGGTCGCTACTTCATTTTGCGGAGCGCCAAAGACAGGCATAGACAGCATGCCGACCGCGCCCGCCGCCCTTCTTGTGTAAGCAAAAAGACCATCAAAATCCGGAGCAACGATTGGTCCGGCCGCATCCATTTCCATTCCTTCAATGACAAGGATAAATTCGTCTTTTGGCAAATGATAACGCTTTATATGCTCACCTAGAGCCACGCCGGTTGGCGTTGTCGGATTGCCGGAGAAAACCCGTTCGATCTCCTCTCGCCAGGAAAGCAGGGCCGAACATTTTTCAGACGGGCTGCCGCCCTCATCAGCGATATCATCTACCTCTCTGCAGAAAGCGTAAATTGCATACATCGCCTCACGGCGTTGTTTTGAAAGTATGCGCATGCCGGCGCCAAAAGAAGTGCCTGAGCGCTTCACCGTCTCATATGCGTGCTGGCGAGCCGCATCAGGGGAAAGTGCTAACGCTTCAGCGTTCATCCTTTTGCTCCCCTACCTGCCGCAAAATATCCTGAACATACCCCGCATACGCCAGCAGTAATAAAATCAATTTTAGTTAGCGCCACCCTCGTCGCTAATGGGTCTCCCTTTCGTAAGAGAGAGATCAATCGCGCCGCCAGATTAATAATGACAGCAGATTCCATTGCCAGGCTTTTTGACTTTAAAGCACCCGGCAACTGTTTCGCCTCTACCATTAACTCGTCGCAACCATCGAGCATACGGTCCATAACAGACCGCAGGGCCGGCGTCAGCGATGAGGCGTCGATCATATCAATATCGCCGCCCTCACCACGCAACCAATCACGAATAACATAAACGCGATCTAGTTCCTGCTTATCATCCGCACAATCTTGCAAGTGATTGACAATCTGCAAGACAGTACAAAGCGCATCAGAATATCGATATCCTTTTGGATCTTCACCATGAAGGTCTAACAGATAGCGCCCAACCGGGTTGGCCGACAAAGCGCAATAACCCAACAGTTCTTCCCAAGTGTCATAGCGCAGCTTTTCACAATCTTGCACAAACGCTGCGATAAGATCAGAGCCATGTTTGGTAGTTACATTCGTTTCGATCAGACTATTTCTTAGCGCATAGGCCTTTTCGTAAGCACTGCCCAAGCTCTCATCACCGTTCAGAGCCGCATCAAATTTTTTAAGTCGTGAAATTCTCTCTTCCGGAGCCAACTCACCGTTGTCTGCTATGTCGTCGATAGCGCGCGCAAAAGCGTAATACGTCGCCACATGAGGGCGCAGCGCTTTGGGTAGCAAAAAAGAACCAACAGGAAAATTCTCGTCTTTCGCGCCCTTACCAGACGGCGTCTCGGCGCCGTCAAACGCGGGTTGCGCAGGCTTTAGAGTTGCTTGATCCATGCTTTCAGACATGGGCGCACCTTACTGATTTTCCGGTATTTTCCAAGCTATCAGAGCATCTTAATTATGAATTTGCATGGCTTGTACAGAGCCAGTAATGGACCCTTATGGGTCTGACAATTATCTCCGCGTTATCTCTGGCTGCCTGGCTGTATTTAACCTTTCTTCGGGGGCAATTCTGGCGGGCCAGCGAGCGCCTGGCGCCTATTCCCGGCGCAACAAATTTTCCGCCCGTCGCTGTCATTATTCCGGCTCGCGACGAGGCGGAGACAATTGCTGCCGTCGTCACTGCGCACTGCCAGAGCACCTATCCAGGCGAAATCTTTGTGACCCTTGTTGATGACCATTCTTCCGATGCGACAGCAGAAATTGCTACCGCCGCCTACGAAAAAGTCATATCCAGCAAACGAGATGCGAATAGAAAATTTCAATGCCTGAAAGCCCGGCCCTTACCGCGAAACTGGTCAGGAAAGTTGTGGGCTGTTCAACAAGGTATCGACCACGTCCAGAAGCACTACTCTCACGCAAAATATATTTTGTTTACCGATGCTGATATCGAGTTTGGCGCCAATACAATCCAGACATTAGTCTCAAAAGCTGAACAAGGCCAGTTGGCACTTGTTTCTCTCATGGTGCGTTTGGATAGCCGTGAATGGGGGAGCTTATTAATCCCGGCCTTTATCTATTTTTTCCAAAAGCTCTATCCATTTCCTTTAGTGAACAACTCAAATATCGATATAGCCGCAGCCGCGGGCGGTTGCATGCTCATCACGGCACAAGCCATTAAGAAAATTGACGGCGTTACCCGGTTCAAGAATAATCTTATTGATGACTGCGCCCTTGCTCGCGAAATCAAAATGACATCTCCGACAACGAAAATTTGGCTTGGACTGGCTGATAGAGAAGCACTCAGCTTACGTGATAATCGCTCGTTCGCTTCAAACTGGAATATGGTGGCGAGAACAGCTTATACCCAACTCAACTATTCGCCTCTTTTTCTTGTGGGTACAGTTGCAGGAATGTTCTTTCTTTACTGGGCAGCGCCAATAATAGCGCTTACAGCTTTATTTCAATCAAACTTTATTGCAGCACTACTCAGCATTTCTACAATTGCGTTAATGGCATGCACTTACTGGCCAACACTCAACCTTTATAACCGAAAACCTTGGGAAGCATTGTTACTCCCTCTTGCCGCCATGTTTTATACACTCATGACTCTGGCGTCCGCCCTCAGAACCTGGCGCGGCAAAGGAGGACAATGGAAAGGCAGAACTTACTCAAGCTCCCAGTAACAAACCTTCTTCATCCGCCCAGTTCAGCATCGCCTGAAGTGCAGGCTCAAAAGCTGTCGCCTTCCAGCCCAATTCTCGCGCTGCCTTTTCACTGGAAAAACTTACTTGACGGCCTGCAAGGCGGACCCCCGTTAAAGGCGCCTTTGGCGGTTTTTGCATGATAGGCGCAACAAGCTTTGTGTCAATAAAGCCTGCCAAGAGCGCGAATGCATAAGGCGCTTTTAATCCCGGCATCTTGCGGCCCGTCATCTCAGAAATGACATTCAGCAGTTTGCTCATCGGCGTATTGTCACCACCTAATAAATAGCGCTCTCCGCTCTGACCTTTCTCCTGAACCGCAATCAACCCATCGGCCAGACTGGCGACCGGAACAAAGTTCAATGTACAATCGATATAGGCGGGTGTTTTTCCGTTGGCGAAATCGAGAATCATTTTTGTCGGCGGCGTCAGACTATTATCGCCGGGCCCAAGCGGCTCCGTTGGAATCGCGCTAACGACCTCAAGTGCGCCTTTCTTACTAAGCGCATAACGTTCTGCGAGTAGTTTCGAGCGGGGATATTCGCCAAGCATATCTTCCGGGAGAAGTTCCTGTGTCTCATCTACGGAACTTTCCCCTATCGGGGTTTTTGCTCCGACCAATGTTGTCAAACTTGAACAATGAACCAACTTTCTGGCGCCTGCAGCGATCGCACTATCAACAATATTTTTAGTTCCGATAAAATTTACTTGATTGAAAACTGAGTTATCAGTCGCCCAAAGCTGAGCATTTCCCGCCAAATGAAATATCGAACTGACGCCAACCATCGCTGACGCCACCTCCCCCGTGTCCAAAACTGACCCTTGAATATCATCACAATGCCGTGGCGCTGATAAATCATAACTTCTTACGGTTTGGCCCTGCTCGCGAAGCTTGTTGACCAGATGGTGGCCAACAAATCCTGCACCGCCAGTAACAAGCGTAATTTCACTCACCCGCCACACCACATACAAGAATGCCATCATCCGTGACTGAACCTGCTATCAGACCACGTTCGGTTTCTACGCCAACAGTTGCCGCACTGAAAAACGCACCTTTCGCGTCATCAAACAACATAATAGTTTTATCAGTTACAGGATTGAGTTTCATAATTCGGGACGGTGCTTTTCCTATTCCAAGCTTTCTGTTCATTGCCAATTTTATCAATGACGGATGCAGGGCTGTGATAGCATTATCATCATATCCAATAGTAATATTATCAGGACCACCCGGCACTTTATAACGATACAAAATTTTACCGGTTTCTAGGTCGACTTTATATAGTTTTTTTTCGCGAGTAGCGGCTATAAAAATATGCTCATCAGAAATTTGTGTAATCCCGTTTGCGTACTTCATTTTACTTAAAATGACATCGTCGGTCTGTTTTAAGAACCCACTTTGTCTTAACCCAAAAATATTCTCAAATACGCCGCGCCAATCACAAAACTGATGATCAAATGAAACGTAAATGCTATCCGAGCTCTTGAACAAATTATTGGCCGCGCAGTGTGTCGTTTCGGATAAACTTATGACTGCCTCACCCTGTAAACTTATGCGATGAACATTGGGCGCCATAATCCATCGACGCCCTTGCTGACGATATGACCGATTTATAAACAACAGTTCTTGGGTGTCAGCGTCAAAAGAAATCCCGTGAGGGCGCAGCCCCCCGGGGAATTTGTCCTCAGCTATAAGAGGTGAAATCGAAAGGGTATCTTTTTCACGGTCAAATACCTCATCAATTAGCACCGCATAAATACCGCCTTGAGGCAGCGTCTCGGCGCGATCACGCGCAGCCTTTTCAACAGCGCGACGGTCATACGCCGATAAAAAGATAGTTTGCGATTCCCAATCAACGGCGAAGTCTTCTACACCCCGGATCGTCTCTCCAGACACGGCATCCGTGAGGCCCAGCCGGGAACACTGGGAAAGAGAATATTTTGCTGGCGTATGTGCGCCGCCGCATGCGGCGAGAAGAAATACTCCTAATCCGAGAAGCGCTTTATGCGGCAGTGTCCGCATTCTGGGTCCCCTCATAGACATTACTTCCCGGTTTTTCGTAACCCCATTTATCGATAAAATATCCAAGCCGGTTTTCAACTTTAGCAGCCACCTCATCACTGTATTCAAAATTATTTTTCTTAAAACTACGAATAGAAGTGAGATACTGTTCGAACTTGCTTCGTCCTTCTGCAAAACCTGGCAGATTTAGCGACGTGTATACTTTTTCAACACTCTCCAGTGGTTGAGCATCCAAAGCACCATATCGCAACTCAACTAAGCTGTCGGCTGGCACATGCTTGGCGTCTTCTTCATAAGCCCTCATCATACGTTCGTAAATTTTGAAGATCGCCTCGTCTATGTCGACATGATCGTAGCTTTGCAGAGCGAATTGCTTCAGCAATTTTCGGTAGAAATTCTGCATCGACAAAAACACATCATATGGGTTTCTGTGAATATGAATAAACTTTGCATCAGGAAACATCTCACGCAGCATTGCGAAACGCCCTGTATAAACAGGATTTTTTATCAACAGTGGCTTTTTACTCTGATGCAAATACAGCTTTCTAAGAAAATAGATGAATTGGCGCCGCCATGCTTCTATTTCCGCTGGAGAGCAGCCATCGAAAAACAGACCCCTATTTATATTTTCCTGAAAAGCTCTCGGAAAATATATACCGTGATAAAAAGAAACCTCAGACATATTCGCTATCGCAATTTCATCTTCTTGCGGGCTGTCTGGTCGAACAGGAATATTATCGATGTAGCGGTGCTCAGGCAGTGCTTTTTCCAGCAGCGAGTTAAAAACTCTCGCCAGACCGAATAAGTCCCAGGGCAGTCCTGTAGCTACAGGCGGCACATATCCCCACTCACCGCTCTGGCACATGGTGTTATAAAGGTGGGTGGTGCCAGATCGCCAATGCCCCAGGATAAAGACAGGCGCTGGCATATCTTCCTCTCGAGGCAGACGGCTCTCCATAGCCAGGCGCTCAGCTGCAGAAAACGGCCAACGCCCGATAGCCGCCAACCCAATCGACGCTGCCGCGCCGACCTTTCCGGGCAACCCGGACCTTCCCATGACGGCGCCCAATGTGCCTAAATTTGCGCCACTTAAAGGATGAGCCATATAACCTTCTACGAAATCATTGCCTTGGAGTTTCAGTTACCTGAGATAAATCATCATTTCCAGCATGTACAAGCTTGAAAAGCCCGCATTTTTCCGTTTCAACGCCTTAAATACACCCAAAACGCAGCCTAAGATTAACCAGCATATGCCAAAGTATCCGAAACTTTAATTTTCAACCGTAGGCGCAGCAGCAAGACGCTAACAGACGCCGCAGGTCAGTAAGAGTAATGTTAGCAGGGCGACAGTTGAAAAATCGATACTCTCCGATTCTGGTTTTCATTGTTTTTGCGACAATGAGTGTAGTTTGCTGTGCGAACGCGCTCGCCAGCCAGAATTACAGCCTGGAAATTGTTGGAGCGCCGGAAACGTTGAAAAGCAAGCTGGAGCAAATTTCTCGCCTGCACCAAGCTTTGCGGGACTACCCTACTTACGCCTCCCTTCGCAGAGCCGCGGAGCGCGATCAAAAGTCATTTAATGAAGCCCTACAGTCAGCCGGATATTATCAGGGCAAAGCTTCCTATGACCTCGTCGCCAAAGAAGGGAGCGATAAAGCAAAAGTTGTCTTCACCATAGCTCCGGGAGAAGCCTTTAAAATTGTCGAATACGAGATTCTTTTTCGCGATGAAGCAGAAGACCGCCCCGCCACGCTTGAAGAGGCCAATATAAAGCCAGATGGTTCTGCGGCAGGCGCTGACATCCGTGACGTTCAACTACAGTTTGCAGCGCACCTTCGAGAAAATGGCTTTCCAAATACAAAAATACTTGGCCGTCGAGCTATCGCGAATACTGAAGAAGCAACAGCACATGCCGTTTTCATTTTTGAAAGTGGCCCGAAAGCCCGATTTGGAGAGATTAAGTTAGACGGGCTAACCACAACAAAACCGGACTTTATTCATAAACTAAAAACCTGGGATGATGGTGATGAGTACGAACGTAATAAAATTATCAGCTATCGTGATCGGTTAGCGCAGACTGCGCTTTTTTCTTCAATTAATATTGAGCCCGGCGCTCCAGATAAAAACGGTTTGGCGCCCGTTCTAGTAAATCTGGAAGAAAGAAAGCGCAGAACAATAGGTCTTGGCGCTTCTTTCTCAACATCAGAAGGGCCAGGGGGAAGAATTTTCTTTGAGAACAGAAACATCTTCCGTCGCGGAGAAAATTTACGGATCGAATTAAGCGCATCTGAAATAGAGCAAGCTATCAAATTTGATATTATTAAACCTTTACCATCCTTGCCGGGTAATGCGTTCGGTAATTTTGAGTTTTCAAATGAGACAACCGATGCATTTGATGCCCGTTCTTTGCGAACCTCAAGCGGGCTTGCAAAGAAATGGCTTAATGACAATCTGGAAACCAGGGCAGCGCTGGCATTTGAAACGTCAAAAGTGAAAGCTGAAAACACAGAAGAACGCACCTACTTTGTTTCAACTCCTTTGTCTGTCTTGTGGGATTCTGAAAATGATTTGCTCAATCCAACAAAAGGGCTACGAGCAAGCATAGTCGTTACCCCGTATACGGGAAGCGATACATTTTTCCAGACAGAATTTTCCTCCCGTAGTCGAATTCACTTTGGATCAAATGATCGTTTTACCCTTGCCGCACGAGCAGGCGTCGGTGCAACATTTGGCAGCACACTAAATGATCTACCGCGAAACAAACGCCTCTATGCTGGCGGCGGCGGATCAGTACGTGGTTTTGGATTTCAAGAGGCCGGCCCCCTGGACGCCGACGGTGTGCCTATAGGGGGGCGATCCAGAATCGAAGGCGCTTTTGAGGGCCGTATGATGGTAAGCAAAAATATACAGTTGGCCGCTTTTGTTGACGCTGGGCTTGTTTCAGAAAGTGCAACACCTGATTTTAATGAACCGTTCTTTGTCGGCTTTGGCGGTGGAGTAAGATACTTCACCCCGATTGGACCAATTCGCGCCGACATCGCTTTCCCTACAAACAAACGTGACACCGATCAGGGTTTTCAGATTTACATTGCGTTGGGACAATCATTCTAATGCCCCGGATTATCACGATCATATTACTCTGCCTTGCCACTATCTGTATTGGCGCAATTGGCGCGCTTGGCATTCTGTTCAACACAGATGGCGGGCGGGCGTGGATAGTATCGCAAGCAGAAACCAGCATCAGTAAGAGCATTGATGGCCAGCTGAAAATTGGTGCAATTAAAGGCAACCTGCCTGGTCATATCATCCTAAGTGACATCGAAATATCTGATGAGGCCGGTATCTGGCTGACACTTGACCAGGCCGAATTGAAATGGCGACCTTTGACCTTGCTGAGCAAACGTTATCACATCGAAAACGTTGCCCTTACAGGCGCAATCATGGTGCGATCACCAATAGACAAGGAAAACGATGAAGAGAAAGCCCCCTTATCCTTGAGGTTTCCTGATAACCTTCCCAACTTCCTGATTGATAGAATATCGCTGGAAGACATCCAAACTAATATAGGTTCTGTTCAAAGCAGGATGGATGGCGGTGGTAAACTTCGCCTATCCGATAAATTTCTTGAAGCTGATTTGACGCTCAACAATCATAATGGACATGATAGCGCTGCAATCTCCGCCATGATTCATGTCGCTCGTGATCAGCTCGATCTCGACATAGATATTTCTTCTGAGCCTGATGGCTTATTGGCCTCAGTGCTGAATCTTGATGATGGCTTCACACTAAAGATTACTAGCGTCGAGAACGAGAAACTCACGGATATTAAACTGGATGGCAACTTCGGGGAATATGGAACTCTTTCGTCCACGATAAAGGGTGAGTTTTTCTCTTTTGAGAATGTACATATAAACTCAACGTTCAATGCGGGCCCCAAGTTTTCAAAGATCAACGAACTGGAAGGCACGCTAACGGCCAGCGCCTTGATTGAACGCAAAAAGCGTGGCGGTGTCATTACACTCGAGCAGCTGCAATCATCGCTAGGTATGGTTGTTGGCTCACTGGAATGGAAAGCCACGCGGGGTAAACTTCTGTCGCTTGATGCTGACTTAAAAGGGAAACTAGCCCCTCAATACAGACCTGAGATTCAAGATTATTTAGGTGATGAGTTTAACCTCAAGCTTAGCCAATCTCTAAATCGCTCTAAGTCACTCTGGTCAGGAACGTTTAAAACAAAAGGCGCCACGCTCAGTATGGCGGATTTTACAAAAAATGAGGATCAACACTATTCAGGCAACATAACCCTTACCGCAACCCCTAACCCGGATGTCTCGTTTTTGAAACTTGGGCTGGACGCAGACGGACAAGTTATAATTGATCCTGCGCAAAGTGTTATATTTAAAGCATTTACCGCACAGTCTGGAAAAGATACTTTCGTCAGCGGTGGCGGCGCCTACTCCATAAAGGACGACGAAATCCTACTGAAGGCCAACTTTGAAGCCGCGCCTGATTTTGTCTCAAACCTGACACCGACCGCAAAACTGACAGACGTGATTGCTGGTGAGGTATCAATATCAGGCGCCCTTGCATCAATAACGGTCATATCAAGTGTTGAGTTGCCTGTCATAGAATTCAACAACACCAACACACCGCCAATTGATCTCAATGTTGCTGTTGCCGGCTTGCCAAGACTGCCTAACGGTGAAATTAACGCGAAAGCAAAGCAAGGAACAGGTAGTCTCAGCCTTGCCCTTCGCTCTTCTAAAGACGGAACTGTTTCTTTCGCCCCATTCTCTTATCAAGGTGACGGGTTTTCATTTCGGGGCAGCGGCGCTTTAAACCCGCAGACAGAATTTTTGAATATCGACCTGACCTATACCGGAGACGAAGCCGCCGAACCTTGGCCTGGGCTCAACTTAACCGGCGACATGAAAATCATCGGACGGATTGCCCGTGACCAGACGAACAATGACCTGATCATTACGGCTGATCGGCTTCAAACAAAAAATATATCAATATCCAACCTGGACTTTAGGGCCCAAGGCCCATCAAAGAAGATCTCCACGACGATCAACGCCAATGCTATTGCGACAAGGCAGACAGGTCTTATTGAAAATTTGAAATTGGCTGCGCTTATCAACTTGCAAGATGATGTCAATATCAGCCTGGCAAAGTTAGACGGCTTAGCAGCTAACAATACAATCACGTTAAAGCAACCAGCATCAATCATTGCGCAAGATGGTATTACTCTAAGCGACTTTAAATTAGGTTGGGGGCGCACTGGAGAAATTATCGCTGACGCCTATGTATCCAAAACACATTGGCGCGCAGATGCATCCCTCTCCAGTATAAACATTCCCGGCGCCGATAGTCGGATTAGCCTGAAGCTAGATCTCGACACGAACAAATCCATTCCGGCAAAAGGCGAATTTCAACTTTCGTCTCTCCTCACTACAGAGCAATCTTCGTCGATTAAGGGTGAATTTCAATGGGACGGCCAACAAGCCATCATCAAGAGCTTGCCTGACTCCGAAACATTGGACTTACAAATAAGCTTGCCGGTCAAATTGCAAAAAGCACCTGCAATTAGCGTAATGACCGACGGCGACCTTAATGGGTTTGCTCGATATAATGGCCAGGCAAGCGTGCTCACAGCCTACCTCCCGCCTATCCTGCAAACATTAGAGGGTATTCTTTCAGCCGATATTACACTGGCTGGCAGCATGACGGAGCCCAAAATATCCGGCGAGGCAAACATCACGAATGGCGCTTATACGGAATTACAATCAGGCTTTTCGCTGGATGGTTTACACATTGAGGCCAAAGCTAACTATTTTGGCGGCGCCAGCGAGATTTTGCTTTCCGGCGGGGCGCATGGCGCGGGACAGCCTGACAAGGATACAATCATCCTGGATGGGGGGATCAACGTTAGTGAAAACTCTACGATTGATCTGTCGATCCGTTTTAACGAAGCAGAGCTTTCCGCGTATCCCGTTAAAAGCATACTCTTGAATGGCGACATCAAGATCGACGGCGCATTAGATGCTGCCACGGCAACTGGCGATATTCGAATTGACGAACTGAATGCAGAAATCATTACTCCGGAAAACACAGGGCTGGCTCCCATTGAGGTCATCATGGCAAATGATGACAACTCGCCCGACCTCTCTGTTGAACTCTCAGCTGTTGAATCTAAGCAAACGGCCCTCGATTATCGCATCCAAATCAATGCTGATGATCGTATTTTTGTTAGAGGGCGTGGCCTCGAAAGCGAATGGGCTGCAAACATTAACACCATGAATGACCGGGGAAGCCCGTTAATTTTAGGCCGAATGAATTTACAAAGGGGATGGTTGGATTTTTCTGGACGGCGTTTTGATCTGACCCGCGGCATCATAGAATTTGATCGGTTGTCGTCCAATAATCCGCTGGTCGATATTCGCGCTGCATATGAAACGAGCGACGGTGTGACTGCAATCATCAAAGTGTCGGGGCGAGCGCAGCAACCAGTAGTCGAGTTGACGTCAACGCCAACGATGCCATCAGAGGATGTGATGGCTTTGGTTCTATTCGGTAAATCGGCGGGCGACTTAACGGCTCTTGAGTCGTTACAAACGGCGCAAGCCTTGGCTTCACTAGGTGGTATTGGCCCCTTTGGAGGCGAGGGCCTGACAGGGTCCCTGCGCCAAGCCACTGGGCTTGATCTTCTTAATTTCGACGTCGACCCAGAAAATGGCGGCGGCTCTTTAACGATCGGAAAGTATGTCGCCGATGGGTTGTTCGTTTCTGCAACTCAAGATGCAAAAGGGAAAAGTGGCGCTGTGCGTGTAGAGTATGACATTACTGATGATATCAGTGTTGAAACTGAAATTCGCCAGGATGGCGATCAGACCGTATCAGCCAATTGGAAAAGAGACTTTTAGCCTGATCATTCTCCAAGCGCTGCAAGATATAAATCCAACAACGCTTCCTGTTCCTGACGATCCGCCCGGTCCATTTTTCGAATGCGAATAACCTGACGCAATGTTTTCACGTCATAACCTTCGCCTTTTGCCTCAGCAAAAATTTCTTTGATATCGTTCATGATGGCAGCTTTTTCTTCTTCAAGACGCTCAACCCTCTCAATGAATCCCCGTAAACGATCCGCTGCGACTGTTGTTGCGCCTTCTACACTTGCTGAACCATCTGCCACGTTTGCCGCTCCCTAAACTCTGTTCGAATACGGAAAGCATCG
>BQJH01000013.1 GCA_021604605.1 Hyphococcus sp. | reverse complement strand
TTCTCCTCATCTCGTTCCCGCTTATTTTGCGATGGCTATGGCCGTATCTGGGCGCCTTTCGCGCGCCGGTCGCCATTTACTGCCTGATCATTGGCGCAATGACAGTTATGAGTTTTGCAACCACAGGACCCAATGGATCATCTCCTTATTGGCTCGCCGCAATCGGTGCGGTTGCATTTGCCATATCAGACATCGCCGTCGCCAAAGATCAATTCATCAAACCGGCATTTATCAACAAGGCCTGGGGCCTGCCGCTCTATTTTGGGGCGCAAATGCTGTTGGCGTCTTCTGTTTAGGGCGCTTCGCCGACAATCGCCTGACTTGGTTTATTCTCGCCGATCAGGTAGCCTCCGGGTTCAAATTGAGGGGCAAAATTATGGGTATGCGTAAACACCAACTATTTTTTATTTTCTTATCTACTCTTTGCATGGCGGCAAATTCTGCATCGGCGCAAAACACATTGGCGACCAATGTAAAAAACATGACTGTCTATGACGGGATTACGCTGGATCAGGTACAAAACATCTTCGCCAATACGTCTTACAACGGAACTGATTTTACAGTTGTGAAGCGCCAAACCGACGAAGACATATCCTATCTCGCGATTACAGCGCCGGACTTACCTTTCGCTATTTTCCTGTCCGTCATTGAGGAATCTTACAGCGGCAGCGGGGATGGCGTTTATGCCGGGATCGGTATGTTCACACCGGTCAAAACACACACTATTACGCAAGACGATATCAACCAATTTAATTTAAGACATAACTTCGTCAAACTCACACCCGGCCAGTCCGGCTCTCTTTATGGCATTGATGTACTGATGGCGGGTGGCATGAGCGAAGAAGGAGTCGTGTTGTCTTTAATTCCGTTCTTTGGCGGTTTAAAAAGTTTCATTGATCTCGCTACGACACAAACCGTCAGTAACGACAACGCTCAACCAACACCAAAAATAGTGTCGAATTTAAGCGGTCGCGATCTTGTTTTTGATAAAATCAGTATCTCACAAACAGAAACTCTCATACTTGATGTTCACGACATTCGTAGTGAGCGTCTAGTTGAAGAATTCGTCAACAGAATTTCCAAGTAACCGAGATTAACCCAACTATGGCGCACACAGAACAACTGGATGAACAATCCGCCATTGCCTTACTGCGCTGGTATGCGGATATGGGGGTCGATGAAGCGGTGGGAACCGCGCCCGCCGATCTCTACTCATGGGGATCCCCGGCGCCAGAGACGACAACAGCGCCTCAAGTTTCTACGTTAAAAAATCAGCCCCCCGCCACACCGGTGTTCAAAGCAGACACTGAGATTGTTTCGACCGATGAAGCCATCGAGAAGGCAAAACGCGCCGCGATGGCCTGCGAAAGCTATGAGGCGTTGGAAGCGGCCATCGACGCCTTTGAGGACTGCCCCTTGAAAGCAGGGGCAAAAAATACCGTCTTTGCTGATGGCGTGCCGGGCGCTGACCTTCTTGTCATTGGCGAAGGACCTGGCCGAGACGAGGACCGCCTTGGCAAGCCCTTTGTCGGGCGCGCCGGACAATTGCTGGATCGGATGCTTGCAGCCATCGGCAGAGACCGCACCGAAAATACGCTCATTTCAAATGTGGTTTACTGGCGCCCACCCGGCAACCGAACCCCGACCCAGGCGGAAACGGCAGTTTGCCGTCCTTTCGTTGACCGACTGATCGAGCTGACCGCGCCAAAAGCCATCGTGCTGGCGGGCGGCGCGCCCATGCAAGCCTTGCTGGGCATCACCGGCATCATGCGCGCACGCGGCACATGGCGAGAAATAGAAACACCCGATGGCGCGCGTTATCCAGCCTTGCCGATTTTCCACCCTGCTTTCCTGTTGCGCCAGCCAGCCAACAAGCGTCTTGCCTGGGCAGACCTGCAAGCGCTTGAAGCGAAGTTAAGAGAGAGTTAACGCCCCTTACCATAGAATGAATGCTATAGGACCAGAGACGCACATATGGATAATGCGCGTCGACAAACATCACACTAATCGGGTATCGTAGGTTTTACCGCGTCCGTTTGAGCCGGGCGCAAAATTCAGGATTTACTATGAAGACTGTTCTCGCCTTTGCGACGGCTATCGCATTTTGTTTTTCTACTTCAGGCGTTGCACAAAATGAGAGCATGGCGCTCGCTAGCGAAGCAATAAAAACTCAAGCCCCCGGCAACATAACTAATCCTACGATCCTCTCTGAAACTGACGCGGCGCTCTATCGGGAAATTTTCGCCCTTCAGGAAAACGGGCAGTGGCAAGCAGCAGACAAGAAAATCGCGGCGCTCGAAAACGACCTCCTGCTCGGATATGTGCAGTTTCAACGCTACATGCACCCCACAGCCTATCGGTCAAAATTTTCCGAGCTAAAGCGCTGGATGGCGTATTACGCTGACCACCCGGAAGCCGGTAAGATTTATTCTCTTGCGCGCAAGCGCCGACCCAAAGGGCAATCCTCCCCGCTGCGCCCCGTACCGCGCAAATGGCGATCACAAGAAGATCGCGCCCTACACCCGGACCTTGCCGCTGATTATGCAAAGACTAGCGGCCCACGCCTGCGGCAAATAGAGGGCCGGGTGCGTTACCTTTCAAACAGTGAGCGCGCCCTCACGGCATTGAAAGAAATCGACAATCACAAGAAACGAAAAACGATCACCGCACGTCAACACGACCGGATGCGGTCATGGATCGCCGCCAGCCTTTATTATCAGGGCTATGTCGACAAGGCCCGAACGATCGCGACGGACGCCGCGAACAATAATGGCGACACGGCTGTCCTCGCCTATTGGATTGCAGGGCTAATTGCCTTTCGCGATGGCGACATAGAAACATCTCACCAATATTTCGCAAAAATGTCTGCTGTTCCCTATCAGGATGATGATCTGCGCTCCGCCGCGAGTTTTTGGGCCGCACGCACCGCGCTCGCCGCCGGCAGACCAGCCGACATCGCACCGAACCTTGAAATCGCTGCAACTTTCCCATTCACATTTTATGGCCAGCTCGCCCTTGGTCAATTGGGCCGCGACTATAACTACAACTGGGATATTCCAACGCTATCACAAGAAAGCCTCACCGATCTGATCGATACGTCCCCGCGCGTTGCGCGCGCCATCGCGTTAAAACAAGCCGGAAAAGATACTGAAGCAGATGTTGAGTTGCGCTGGGCAAATGGGTCAATCGATGAGGCTCAGGATGGCGCGCTTCTCGCACTCGCTCACGCGCTCGACTTACCCGCATCACAAATTGACATTGCCCTTTCCGGCAAGGGAAAACATTTGGAAGCGGGGCTTTACCCTTTGCCTAATTTTACCCCGCGTAACGGTTTCAATGTTGATCGCGCACTGCTCTTCGCTTTGATCAGGCAGGAATCGAAATTCAAAGTTGAGGCGACCAGCCGCGTTGGCGCCCGCGGGCTGATGCAGTTGATGCCGCGCACCGCCAGTTATGTCGCCAAGGACCGTTCCTTGCGCTATCGGAAAGGTCGTGAGCGGCTTTACGATCCAGCTTACAATCTGGAACTCGGTCAGACCTATGTGAGCTATCTGATTGACGGCGCTGCAGATGGCGACCTCTTTCACCTCGCCGCCGCCTATAATGGAGGACCCGGCAATTTGCGTCGCTGGAAGCGCAAGATGGAAATTGAAGATCCACTGCTCTTTATCGAGAGCATTCCCAACCGGGAAAGCCGAGACTTTGTCGAGAAAGTGCTGACTAACTTCTGGGTCTATCGCGCCCGGCTGGGCCAACCAGCGCCATCGCGCAACAAAGTTGCTGCTGGCGAGCTGCCGCTATACGAGGCGCTGGATCAGATCGCGGGGGAATGAGATAAGGATGCAAACCCTACCAGTATGAAGCATGGTATAAAAAAGTTTTCTCCGAAACTGAGCTTAAAATCCTGGATAATTTCAACCAAGCGTTTGAAACGATCGCAGATTCAGTAGAGACTAGCTTACTTATAATCGATGAGTTCATTTGTAATCGTGAATGGAAAACCTTATCTCAAGTTACGAAGACT
The DNA here is from genome assembly GCA_021604605.1 of Hyphococcus sp. Taxonomy (GTDB): domain Bacteria; phylum Pseudomonadota; class Alphaproteobacteria; order Caulobacterales; family Parvularculaceae; genus Hyphococcus. The sequence goes on along the minus strand of BQJH01000013.1, from coordinate 20,209 downwards.
GCCGTCCATGAATTACGACGGTTAGAGTCAGCAGATCAAAACACGCTGTAATAACGTCAGCTTATTAGTAAGGCTTATTTATCGAGGTTCATCACCTGCAAGATCGCAGGGCCAAGGATCACCGCGAAGAGAACCGGCAGGAAAAAGCCAATCATCGGGACGGTCAGTTTTGGCGGCAGAGCAGCAGCTTTTTTCTCTGCTTCCTGCATGCGCAAGTCCCGGCTTTCTGTCGCCATCACCCGCAGGGATTGCCCCAGAGGCGTACCGTATTTCTCTGACTGGATCAGCGCGGTGACAACGCCTTTGACGCTGTCTAATCCCGTACGCTCAGCTAGGTTGATATACGCCTGTTTACGTTCCTGCAGATAGGAAAGTTCTGCGACGGTCAAGCCAAACTCTTCCGCCAACTCAGGACACCCGCCGCCAACTTCGTCACCGACTTTTTGAAAAGCCGCTTCAATGGACATCCCTGACTCGACACAAATCAGCATCAAATCGAGCGCGTCAGGCCAATTCATCTGTACTTTTTGTTGCCGTTTTTGAACAGCATTGGTGATATAAATATTCGGCAGGTAAAACCCTGCGAGAAAGCCGCCGAGTGTTGCTAACAAACGGCCAAGACTATCCAGGTCAAACCCATCCAGAAAATATACATAAACACCGATCAGGATCGCGACAACGAACGGCAAGCCAAGGCGCGCAGTCATGAAGGTGAAAACGGGTCCCTGACCGCGAAAGCCAGCCATCATCAATTTTTTGCGGGCCGCTTCAGCATCAAAAATCTCAAGCAGCTTGAGACTTTCAACAACTTCTTTAATGGCGCCTTGCGGCGTTGCGTTGCGCAATGTCGGATTGGATTTACGCGCCAACGCATCGCGTTGCTTTTGACGTAAAGCATCACGGTGGGCGCCAACGGTTTTCATCCGTTCGCCCAGCTTGTCTTTATACAAGAGGGGCTCGAGCACTGTGAATAACGCCGCCACCGCAGCGACGGAAACCAGTAAAGCGATTTGAAAATCGCGATCAGTTATGGCGTTAATAATTCCGTCCATAGCGCCTTAAACCTTAATCTGAATCATTTTCTTCATCACCACCACACCGGTAAGCATCCACGTGCCGGCGGCGATAAGAACAAAATTACCAATACGAGTGTTGAACAGCGGATCAAGATACTCAGGCGATGCAACCTTGACTGCCCCCATAACCAAGAAAGGCAGCGACCCAATAATCATCGCGGACGCCTTCGCCTCAGCAGACAGTGCTTTAATTTTTCCTTCCATCAATTTGCGCGAGCGCAACACGGTGGAAAGATTACCCAAGGCTTCAGCCAGGTTACCGCCTGTTTTTTGCTGGATAAGCAACACAATGCCGAAAAAATTGACTTCTTGAAGCGGCATTCGTTCGAACATCCGATCCAGGGCCTGCTCAAGGGTCATACCGATCCGCAAACCTTCATTGAGCATATGAAATTCGTCATTCACCGGGCGCGGCGCCTCACGAGCGATAATTTTCAAACACTCGTTCACCGGAAGGCCGGATTTAACACCACGAACAATCACATCAATGGCATTCGAAAATTCGTCTACAAATTTCTTTTGACGCCTTGCCCGCAAGAAATTTACAACCCATCTTGGAAAACCAAGTCCGCCAATAACAACCAGCAAGCCGGAGACCCAAGCCTGTTGGCCAGAAATAAATCCAACCAACCCAAAGACCAAAGCCATAACAACAGAACCAATATAAAAATGCTTACGCTCAAACGGCAAACCCGCCTGCTCGAGCATCTGGTCCATTGTGACGCGCTTTTTCTTCTTTAAGTTCTTTTTCTTGTCGTCGAGAGCCGCCAATGATTCCGTTAGTTTTTTTCGGCGCTCTTTATTTTGTGATTCTGATTGGCCGGCCGCGGCGCCACGAACACCTGTCCGTGCGCCTTTGAGTGAATCAACACGCTTTTTGGCTTTGTCTTTCTCGGTTGGCGCCATGAAGACAAACGCCAGCGCGCCAAAAAAGACGAGCCCCAGAACAACCAGAATTAGGACCTGTTGCTGATCCATAAACGCTTACTCCGCAGCCGCATCAAGAGCGGCGGCAAGCTCCGCTTCTTTGCCATAATAGCGTGCGCGATCCCAAAATGCTGGACGCGCAATCCCCGTCGACTTGTGGCGGCCGATGATGGCGCCATTTTCATCTTCACCGCCATCCATGTCGTAGACAAACAAGTCTTGCGTAATGATCGTATCGCCTTCAGTCCCCAGGACCTCAGTAATATGAGTGATCCGGCGCGAACCATCACGTAGACGTGCGGCCTGAATAACAACATCGATTGACCCAACAATCATTTCACGGATTGTCTTTGATGGTAGGTTGTAACCACCCATCGTGATCATCGATTCGATACGCTGCAGCCCTTCGCGCGGTGAGTTGGCGTGGAGCGTCCCCATAGAGCCATCGTGACCGGTGTTCATGGCCTGCAGCAAGTCAAAGGCTTCAGGGCCACGAACCTCGCCCACGATGATCCGTTCAGGACGCATCCGCAGACAGTTTTTAACGAGATCGCGCATCGTCACCTCGCCTTGACCTTCAAGGTTTGGCGGGCGCGTTTCGAGACGAACGACATGCGGCTGCTGGAGTTGCAGCTCCGCTGCGTCTTCGCAAGTGATGACGCGCTCATCGTGCTCGATAAAACCTGTCATACAGTTCAGCAATGTCGTCTTACCCGAACCCGTACCACCGGAGATCAATGTATTGATCCGGCAAGCGCCGATAATCTCAAGCACCTTGGCGCCTTCCGGCGAAATAGATGCAAAATTGACGAGATCGTTCATCGTCAATTTGTCTTTTTTAAACTTACGAATTGTCAGCGCGGCGCCGTCAATCGACAGTGGCGGTGCAATCACGTTAACACGAGAGCCATCAGGCAAGCGCGCGTCACATATCGGACTTGCTTCATCAACACGTCGGCCAACCTGGCTCACGATGCGCTGACAGATGTTCATCAGCTGAGCATTATCTCTGAAACGTACATTAGTCAGCTGAATTTTGCCGCCGACCTCGATAAATACGCGGCTTGATCCGTTGACCATGATATCAGCGATATCATCACGGGCCAGCAAAGGCTCAAGCGGTCCGTAGCCAAGAACGTCATTACAAATATCTTGCAGCAACGCTTCCTGCTCAGCGATCGACATCTGAACATTTTTGATCGAGATGATCTCGTTGACGATATCACGAATTTCTTCTGCAGCGGTCTCTGTATCGAGTTGTGAGAGCTGCGACAGGTCAATCGTGTCAATCAGTGCATTAAAAATCGTTGTCTTGGTCTGAAAATACTCATCAGACCGTCCACCAATTTCAACCTTATCAGGCGCAGTGGCAGCTGGCGTACTTGCCGGTTTTGCGACTCGCGGCGGCGCCGGAGCAGCTGCGGCCTTTTTCACCGGCGCAGCAGCTTTCGGTTTCGGCGCTGGTGCGGCCGGTTTCTTCGGCGCGGCTTTAACCGGCGCTTCATTCGCCTCTAGCGGCGCTGTTCTGCGTCCAAACATACCCGTCACTTCTTCTTAAAGAGCCCCGAAAGACTGAATTTTGGTTTTGCGATGCTAGCATCGTTCCTACCGATTAAGAGGGCGGAAAGATCACGGAAGGCATGCGCTGTTTTAGACTTGGGGCTGACTTCAACAATCGGCGCCGCATTAGTTGAGGCTGCGCCAAAAATTTGTGGCTCCCAGAGAAACACAGCTTCCGGTTTGATGCCAACATGCTCAACATATTGGTCGGGCTGCACTGCAGAAGTTTTAGGATCGAACTGATTGATCACCAGCTTTGGCGGCGCATCATTCGGGCGTGCAGCACTTAAAATATCAACCAGCTGCTTTGTGTTCCTAAAACTCGCGAGGTCAGGCGTCGCCGTAATGACGATTTCATCGGCTGTGGTCAAAATTCGTTTTGACCAGCTGTTCCACTGATGCGGCATATCAACAACAATCGTTGGCGCCGAAGCGCGAACAACATCAAGAACAGTTTCAAACGCCTGATCATCAATATCAAAATCACGATCTAGGACACTTGGCGCTGTAAACAGGCTCAAATGGTCTGTATGTTTTTGCAGCAACCGATCCAACAGAACATCATCAAGACGTTCGGGTGAAGACAGCGCTTCAAACAAACCGGCAGATGCTTCCTGATCAAAATCGAGGCTGGCTGTGCCAAAAGGTAAGTCCAGATCAAGGATGACCGTGTCGCTCTTATAATCTTCAGCCGTGCACCACCCGATGTTATGAGCGATGGATGATGATCCAACACCACCGCGAGAGCCGACAAAAGCGAGCGTGCGTCCGATCGGCGGCGCCGCTGGGTCGACATAAAGATCAGCGATTGTCTTGATGATCTGTAAGGGTGAATTCGGGCGAACAATATATTCGCTGATGCCCTGACGGATAAGTTCCCGATAAAGAATAATGTCATTGACCTGACCAATGATCACAACCTTTGTCGAAGGGTCACATACTTCCGCCAACTCAGCGAGCTGGGCAAAGATCGCAGCACCATCGGCCATTGTTTCCAGGATAATCAGGTTTGGCGTAGCCGCTCCCTGAAACTGGTCAACGGCTTTGGCAAGGCCGCCCATATGAATTGTCAAATGTGCTTTTGAAAGCCGACGATCAACAGCGGCTTTTTCCAAAAGCGCCGTTGTTGCCGGCGTCTCACAAAATGCGTGGATCGAAATTCGTGGAACCGGACGGTGATCAACTTCTTCTTCAATGTCAGTTACATCGCTGCCGTAGCCAGCAGCATCCATAACGGCTCCGCTTGCGGTTACGAGAGCGCCTGCTGTGGGGTCGGCATCACCAGTATCCAGCGCTTCAGCAGCCTCTGGCTCCATCTCCGCCTCAACCTCGTTAGAGGCTGCGGCTGCAGGTTCTTCTTTTGGCGTAAAAACATCAAACACATCTTGCGCAATACTGGCGTCGAGCGTTTCTTCTGCCACCGGAACATCAGCGCTTTGTGAAACAGATGTTTCTTTCGGTAAGTCAGAAAATTCTTCGGCCGCACCTTCACCTGCGTCATCAATGTCAAATGACGCGTCAATATCGGCGCCAAGGAGATCTTCATCACTAAACTCTTCGTCGTCAAAATCCATATCTTCGAATTCTGAGTCGTCAAAGTCTTCCCCGCCTAGCGCCGCCAGCTCTTCGTCTGACAATTCATCATCTAGCCAACCTTCATCGGCGAGACTTTCCAAATCATCATCAACAGGAGCAACTGTTGTGGCGCTTGCACTTGCAGGTCCGCCGTCGGCGCCAAGGCTGGCCGCGTTGTCGGCCACCCCCTGCTCATCTTCGTCCGACTGATAGACTGTTTCAGCTGCGTTTTTCATTCTCGTCTCCCTGCGCATCCCCTTAGGCGTTATCGCCTAATTTTACTTGGAGAGTTCAGTGTTAATTTCCTTGTCGATTTCAGAAACGGTGGTCTCACCTTCGCGATAAGCCTCAAATGCCCGCACAATTGCTGCTGCGTCACGCGGTGAGCCATCGGCTGGTGCGATGAGGTCATGTGGGTCTGCTAACATCGCCGCAATATTGTTTTGTGTCGCGCAGCCATAATTTGGCGATGCAAGGTTTGCATACTCGCGCGCCTTGATACCTGACCAAATACCGCACTCGCTGGCTGTCGCAACATAATGCGTATAGGAAACAATCATCTGATTCCCGCCGGCGACGCCGCCTGTGCGGTATGTGGCGCCAGAAAGTGTCGACCACGGTACACCATATTTATGCAACGCTTCACGAATATCAGCAGCAGCTTCCTGTCCATCAAAATCCTCAGGCGAGCCGGACGGTGCTGTAATCGTCAACGGACCATGCCCATTGCGCAGATAAGAGTCCGCAAAAGCGCGAAGGCGCGATTTATCAACTGAGGATAATTCACTTGATGCGGAATTTGTATCGATCGTTAACGTTACAACCTGACCATCGACAGAAATTGGATGACGCTCTGAGACTGTCAACGCATCATCAGCCCCGTTAAAGGCGCTCGCACATGACGCAGCTAAGATAGCGGCAGATGAGAGGAGCGCAAATTTAGATAGCTTGAACAACATAGTTTTATTCCTCTCAATCCAGGATGAAGCCCATCGGCCCTTGCAATGACGCTTCCTTCACGCCAGCGCCAGCAAGACCGTAGGTTGAAATCAGGCGTCCCATCAGGATGGTTTCCGCATCACTTGCCGGCACCATACCTTTTGTTGGGTCAACAAGATTAGATTCATGTGTTGGCTCAACAAGATATGGCGTCACGATAATCACCAACTCAGTTTCATTGTTTTGATAATTCCGACTACGGAAGAGCTGCCCTAGAACAGGTACATCTTTCATACCAGGCACACCTTCGATCGTAGAACGTAAGTCTTCCTGCAACAGGCCAGCCATCACGAGACTACCGCCACTCGGTAATTCAACAGTTGTATTGGCGCGCCGCACTGACAGACCCGGAATTGCAAGGCCAGCTGTCTGTGTCAGATTCCCGTCATCATCAACTGTTGTCGCTCCAGGAACAAAGAATGCATTCTCAGTGGTAACTTCACTCACTTCAGTCGAGATTTTAAGATTGATACGACCCTTGGAAAGCACCAATGGCGTAAAACCCAAACCAACACCGAATTCCTTGAACTCGATCGTAATGACGCCATCGTCCTGACCGACAGGCACAGGGAATTCACCACCAGCAAGGAACTTCGCAGATTCACCGGACACAGAGGTCAGATTTGGTTCCGCCAGAATACGAACCAGGCCATTTGTTTCAAAGGCCTGCAACGAGGTATCAAGTCGTTGTAAGTCGCCTATGTTTGTCTGCGCCCCGGTAAGACCAAGACCGCCCGTAGTCGCAAGTGCGTTTGCAGAGGCAAAAGTAAAAGCCGCATCGGAAAGAACAACGCTACCATTAGTGGAAACGCCAAGCTGTTTCAGCAACTGACGCTGCATCTCAACGATGCGCACTTTCAGCATGACCTGATCAGGGTCACGAACAGCCAGCATATTGACGACCTTTTCTGGGTCTTCAACAAAACGGCCTGCGAGCGAATGAGCATTTGCAGCTTCTGATGCTGTTTGTACTGTACCGCGTAGAATGACATTGTCATTCATCGAATCGATTTCGATGCGGCTGTTTGGCATTAGTCGGCGCATCAAATCAGATAAAGCATCCATATCGCGCTCAACTTGAATTTCCAGATTCAAAATCTGGCGGCCACGGCTGTCAAAGAAAAAAGCGTTTGTTTGGCCGGTCTGTAAACCGAGCAGGTAAACCCGGCGCGGTGAACGAACCACAGCATCTACAACAGATGGTTGAGAAACCAACACATCCGCCGCTGGATACGGCAACTCTACGATCGCCGCTTTATCAAGCGGTAGAACTATGCTTTTTGAAACGGCGCTTTCACCGCCGGCATCAATACGAACCTCGTTGATGCCGCGTTGAGCATAAGCTGGTGTAGTCATTGCAGCAGCCGCAATCACCCCCGCGATAACTGCAGCTATCAGCTGTCCAGTAGAGGCGCGAAACTTTCGGAAGACATTAGTTGTGCGTGTCATGTAAAGGCCCCTTAACCTATGAACGGCCGTAACGAATGACGGTCACATCAGAAGATCGTCTATCGTCGGCGACAACGTCGCCTTCCGGTTTAAAAATACTGCGTAGAACAATGCTGAGACCACCCGCAGCACGCGCAGTTGTAAATGCTTCAGCATCGCCCGGTGATAATTCCAGCGTCATGTTGACGCCGTCGATATGCGGTGTCTCGGTGTTTTCAGCATACATTGTGTTGACGGCGAGAACTCGCACCTCCTCAAACAAAACTTTCGTTCTGTTTTTGCCGGTGTAAAGAATATCGATACGGTCACCTGGCAAAACAAAACCACCTGAAGAAGTTTCGGGAGAAACGCGCAGTGTTACAGCGCGCATGCCCGGCGATAGAATTGCCGCCATCAAGCCAGAGCTGCCTGTTTTGACGACTTTTGCGTTGACAATCGGCTCACCGGTGACAATCAAAGACCGCGCAACCGCGCTTGTGAGTTCCTGGCGCTGCTCCGCATTTTCATCGGTAATAAAATTTGGCTGAATGCCTTTTTTCGGCCAGGCGATCCAATTTGTATCCTCAGCGACCAATCTCTCGCCGCGCTGTATGTCACGTGTAGCGACAAGCACACGCACGGTTTCTTCTTTTACCGGCTCAACAATTTGTATCGCCGGGCCTTCTGAGGAATTACCCATCATCAGGAAAAATGCGGCAGCACCTGCCACAAGCGCTATTCCGAGAATTGCTAAACGACTGACATTCATCTCGACCCTACCTGACTGTTTCGCTCACACTGAAACGGGATGACTTGGCGCTATCGTGCGCGAAACTTCTCAAAACTGTGTTAACCGATCCTGTTAACTGCCAAAGACCAACTGAAAGAAAGGCGTTTGGGAGAAACTAAGCAGTCCCCCAACAGCCAATGCGACCCCATAGGGCAAATCTTTTTTGCGGGCGTGAAGCTCCATCAACCAGGGAGCATGGGCATAAATTGGCAAAACCGGCATTTTGCGAAACGCAATCATGACGACAGCCAATACAAGGCCTGCAATTGCCGTTAAAAAAAGAAACCCACCCAATGCGCTGGCGCCAATCCATGGCGTCATTGCCGCAAGAAGCTTTGCATCACCGCCGCCAACAATGCGGCCAGCATATAAACCAAATCCCAAGGTTAGCGCACCAGCGCCCAACAATAGCCCCTCAATAACAATGCGCGGCGGCGCCCCAACAGCCAATCCCGCAGCGGGAAAAGCGCATATCAGGACTATTGAGACCCAATTTGGAATTTTGAATTCGTATAAATCGTTTGCCGCAGCCACAAGTAACGCTGCAGGAAAAACTGCAAGAATTAAAAAAGCAATCACGTAAGGGCCTCCATGCCGTCCCTTGCGCACGCTAGTCCTGTCTTCTTAATGTTAAGTTAGATATAAATGAAAAAAGGAGGCCAATCGGCCTCCTTTGTCCCAAGCAAAATAACAGCAGTGCCGTATTTTACTAACTTCTTATTAACCAAGTCCACTATCGATTTCGCTGAACGTTTCGCTCAACGTAGTACCGACTGACTGAACTGCTGCGATAATTGCAACGGCGATAAGGGCGGCGATAAGGCCGTATTCGATAGCTGTCGCACCATCTTCGTCGGCGCTAAAACGTTTAATGAGAGTTTTCATTTGTCGACTCCTGCTTACTCTACACTTGCACTGCTGAAAGAGTTTCCCCCCTCAACTTTGATTACAATGCACGGAACGCGTAAATAAATTATGAAGCAGCAAGGTAAATTTTGATCAGTATACTAATGTTATAGTAAACAAAAAGTAAGCTTAACTAGCAAGCTCATTCAACCGGGCCATATCGTTAATAACAAGGCCGGGATAATCGCGCCGAGCGACGCCTTCTTGAATTAAAGAAGCAACTGCACCAGCAGTTACCGCTTCTTCAACGCCCGCTTCATCCGCTAATTCTCTATGTTTTGGCATTTGCGGCACATGCCATGCGCCAGAAAGGTCGTCACGCTCAACAAATTTCAGTAGGGCGGCAAATACGCGCTGCTCAGGAGCGGCCTTTGCCTCAACTGTCTTAAAGCGTTTTACTGACAATTCACCCGCGAGAAGTTTAGCCGTATTACGCATTAAAGACGGGCGTTGAAATGCAAGGGCGCTGAACGCCTCACTATCAAAAGCGATTAACGTCAACTCGTCGTCAGCTGTGGCGGAAACCTGTTGGAAGGCATCGCAAGCCGTGTCACAAAAGGCGAGCTCCAACGCAAATATTTCATCTGGACCAACCTCTTCCACCATCACAGCGCCAGTTTCCGCATTCATACTGGAGATACGCATACGGCCGGAGACAACAAGTAGAAACTCGTCTCCCTCAAATTGCCCCGCAGAATAAATGGTCTGCCCAGCGCCGTAACGCCGACAATCCCCAAATTCACACACATTTTTTAAAATGGCGTCTGATAAATCTTTAAACAACGGCGCCTTTGCGACAGATTCAGAAAAATCGTCATTCGGTGCGGGCAGCATTATAGAGGTTGCAGACATCGCGATTATTTTCTCCACCGGTATTAGCCATTTAGCAAACCGAATTTAAGGCAGGGTAAATCAGGTATGTTAAATAGTGACTGTTCTGGAAGGCATCATCAATGCGCTGCGTTAGCCAGATAGATTAGCCTTAATCCTCATCGGGTTTTTAATAGATCATTGACTCATCCCGCATAGATTGACCCTCGAAGAATTCAGAGGATAGTCTCATGCGGTTGCTTATTTCGGCTATGTTAGCGCTCTTTTCTCTTGCCTCGACAGCGCAAGCAGAACAAGTCTGGCTAACAATGGATCAGGTTCGTCCGTATAAATTGGAAGTCCCTGCTCAAAATATTGTCGTCGGCAATCCAGCTATTGCTGACGTGACTGTTCAGGATAACAAAAATCTCCTGTTATTTGGTAAGTCGCCGGGCCTCACGAACATTTATATATTCGATGAAAAAGGCGAAACTATCCAGAACATGATGATCCGGGTACGCTCTCAGAATACAGATATGTTGACGTTTTATCGTGGCGCGTCACGCACCACATACAATTGCACAACCAATTGTGAAGCGACCATAACTGTCGGCGACGATCAAAAAACCTTTCAAAACGTTTCTGCTCAGGTTACTCAAAAATTCGGCCAAGCGACAGGCGCCGCTGGCAGTGACGACGAATAAAGCATAACAACCATCTACAGTGACGATAGGCGCGGTTCATCTCGCGCCTATTTTTTTAGCTTAAAGTTTTTCCTCGAAGTGATAAATCCGCGGACGCTCCTGGTGGCGCAAAGTTGTACGGCACCAGGCGTCTATATCGCGAGCGATCCGTTCTCCTGGCTGTGAGCCCTTTTTCAAAACGATATGCGCGATCAGCCTATCAACACCATCATCACGCCGACCCACTCTAACAATACAATCAGAAACCAAAGGATGTTGACTTAACCGCTGCGCAACATCATCCGGGATAACATTGACCGCACCGATTTGTACGGCGCCATCACGCCGACCGCTTAAACGGAAAGTACGATCTCCTGACCACCCCAGAAAGTCCATTGCTTGCAAGGCATGTTCTTTACCAGCAGCCGACATCCGAACGAGCTTGCCATTATCTCGCTTCCAATGGTCAAAGAGAACGAAATCTTCTCCCGGCGCATCCCGCCAACCGATCAACCCGGTTTCGGTTGATCCATATAATTCCCGCATGGCGCCAAACCCGGCTTGACGCATTTGCGCCGCCAACTGCGGTGTCATCGGTTCGCCAAATGCAACTGCCATCGTGTTGTCTGGCGCCGTCAAATTTTCCTGCATCAAATAACGCCACAAGCTGGGCGTAGCGACCAGCACATCACCGTAAGCTAGCATTTTTGAAATTTGCTCTGGCGTCAGAGAGCGCACGTCAGCTGAGTCTATTTTTTGCAGGTTTGGTGTCAAAATTGTCAGCTCAAAACCCAACAAACTATGCGGTGCAACCATGGAAAGAACTCTTTTGCGCCCCTGCAAAATCCCGGCGACCGCGTTCGCATCCTGCAAAATTTCTGGCGCATTATGAACGCATGCCGCTGCACGCTCATCACGGGCTGCAGACTTAAATGTAAACTGCGCCAAATTATCCTTGATAGCTGTAGCCACTTCACTCGCCCAATCAGCGATGCGCGTTGTTTCGGCGCTCTGAAGAAAGTCTGGATCTAAGCCAAAGAATAAAGCTGCACGCTCAGCACAAACAACGATTTCATCTTTGCTCATACCGATACCAGCTTTGCCGATAAGCGTTTCACCCGTCCATGATGCAATTGTCAGAAAATCAAAATGTCGGTTAAAGCGCCGTGACATTTCATCTGCCGACAACGCGCCGATAATCCGGGCGACTTGCTCTTCAGTTATTGCAAATGCTGTCACAGAAGCCCTGCCTCTTGCCCTAAAGATTTAACGAACGCATCCTGATAACAGGTTTGCAATTGAGTGAATATATTTTCCATGGCAGGTGTGCTGTGATTACTCTCATCCAGAAAGGCACGCCTCAGACCAATCAAGCTGTTTGAAAGAAACAGCACATTTCCTGTCAACATGTCGCGTTCTATTGGTGTTTCTAAAATCTGAATGCCGTAATGTTTTGCTTGCTTCAACAAGAGCTGCCGGACAATGCCTGGCAAAGCACCCTCGTCTAGTGGCGGCGTTAGCACTTTTCCTTCTGGCGTAATGACGAAAATATTCGCTGCTGATGCGCAGGCTGCCCGTCCCGCTCCATTTAACATAATGGCGTCATCCGCCTTTACATTAGCAGCCTCTTCCCGCGCCATAATATTATCAAGGTAACCGAGCGTCTTATGTCTGGCCATAATGCTTGATATTCCCCTGCGGTATGCACTGACCATCAATGTAAGCGGCGCATCACTGGGGGATGCAATAGGCGCCATCGTCATCACTACTGTGGGTTGTTGCTCTCTGGAAAACACCAGCCCCCGCTCAGAAATACCCCTTGTTATAGTCAAGCGCATGGAGGCCGATTGATCGATGCACTCATTTCTACAGGCCAATTCATTGATGAGCGACGGCATGTCTTCCGGCGTCACTTGTGGTATTTTCAGAGCTGCAAGACTGTTGCGTAGACGGTCAAGGTGCATATTTAAAAATGCAGCATGCCCTTTCTCAACTCTCACGGTCTCAAATAGACCATCGCCCAGCAAAACGCCGCGATCGCGAATATTGATCGCAACCTCATCATCCCGCCATTCGCCATTCAACCAGAAAGTCACTGCCCCTCGCCCGCACAAAGTGCTAGAAAGTTCTCAATTATGGTCCGCCCATCTGGCGTCAACAACGACTCAGGGTGAAATTGTACGCCAAACCATGGCCGATCTCTATGGGCGACACCCATGATGTCGCCCATGACAGCACCATTCTCGGTCCAGGCTGTTTTTACCAAGGGGGTATCTGCACTTATTGTTGATGCAAGAGAATGATATCGGCCAGCAAGCATTGGGGATGGAATGTTTTTGAAAATTCCCTCGCCCAGATGATGCACAGCGCTCGCCTCGCCATGTAATGGCTCCGCAGCCTTTCCTGTTTTGCCGCCAAAAACTTCCACTAGACACTGTGACCCGAGGCAAACGCCCAAAAAAGGCATGCACGCTGGCAAAGCACGAATTAGGTCGCACGAGATTCCTGCAGATGTGGGCGTCTTCGGGCCTGGAGAGACAACCACACCTGACGGGTTCAATCCTAAACACGCATCAACGCTCAGCGCATCATTACGCAGGATTTTGGTCTCCGCCCCCGCCTCACGAAAATAGCGAGCCAAATTATGCACAAATGAATCGTAATTATCGATAACCAAAATCATAAGAGAGCATCCAATGCGCTCTGCGCCTTCGTTAGCGTTTCCTGATACTCAGCTTTCGGATTAGATCGTAAAGTTATCCCCCCACCGACAGGAATAGAAACGGACTGCAATTGCCTGTCTGCTATCAAAGTTCTGATCGCAACAGAAAAGTCAGCGTCTCCATTGTCGTTGATATAACCGATAGCGCCACAGTAAGGTCCTCGCCCAGATTGCTCTACATCGGCGATCACCTCCATTGCTGCAATTTTCGGGGCGCCCGTGATTGACCCGCAAGGAAAAAGCGCCCGGAAAATGTCTGTGACTGTCACCCCGTCACGCAACGCACCGCTGATACGCGAGACAAGGTGATGAACCGACGAAATACTTAAAAGTTCACACACTGCATCCTCTTTAATCGACCCGTCTTTGCAAACCTTCGATAGATCATTGCGTAAAAGATCTGCGATCATGATATTTTCAGCACGGTCTTTTGGGTCAGCAAGCAAATCCCGTTGCAACGCCTCATCTTCCGTAACGTTTTTGCCGCGCGGCCGCGTTCCCTTAATCGGTTCCGTTACAATTCGCCGGATGCCATTAGCGCCATTGCTAACACGGAAAAACCTTTCCGGAGAGTTGGAAACAATCACACCATCAGCATAGTGCAGACACGCAGCAAAAGGCGCATCACTTCTCGCAGCCATAATACGGAACAAGTCATACGGCTGATATGGGTCATCTGTTGTAACGCTCAGCCTTTGGGCAATGTTGACCTGATAAAAGTCGCCATCTTCAATTCGGGCAATCACATCACGGACAGCATTTTCATACTCGCTCTGAGTGAAATTAGCGTTGGGCGCGGAAAATTTTGGCAAAGACGGTGCGGATGGTCTCTCGCGACCCAGCGCATCACGCAGCTGGCGCCCTGCCGCCTCATCACGCCCAACAATAAATGCCCGGCGATCCTCACGAGAAAAAACCGCCGCACAATCATAGACACCAAATACGCCATTCGGGAGAGCGTGCGGGCTTTGTGGCAAATCAAGTGATGGCTCTGTGGACTGCAAGGCCTCATACCCTACGTACCCGATCAAACCAGACGTAAACGGCGCTGCCTTAGGCAAAGGCCATGCATCACAATTAGATTCACCAGTAAGATTATTTTGAGTTCGCCCGTCAATCGCATCCTGCACATCTTTCAACCATCTGTCGCCGTCATCGCCACAGGTGAAAACATGACTGGGAAAGGCCGCGATAATTGACCATTGCGAGCGAGCATGGTCCCCACCATGCAGAAGATGCGCATGAGGCTTGCCCGCTAATGGCGCAAACGCTGTATAAGGCGCCCGCCAGTCAATTTCCCAACAGAACATAGGCAAAGTCCTAAGCGCCCTGCCGCCGGTTGAAAAGAGCTTTTCCACCCCCATTGTCTATAGCGATCAGCCGCGAATACGCTTATCGGATGTCATTGGCGCAGAGGGAGAAAATCATGGCGGAAAGTGCAAATCAGGCTGGGCTCGCCCGTACATTTTATGGTCTCGCTATCGCCGTTTTGATCGGGCTTATCGCCTATATCGGCAGGGGAGTCCTGATCCCTTTGGTCATCGCCGGATTTTTGTGTTTCCTGATCTTTATGCTGAAGGAAAATGTGCGCCGCACACCCTTCATAGGCAAATATCTCCCGGATTGGTTCGGGTTTTTAATAGCCTTTGCTCTGATTGGCGTCGGGGCCATGATTTTTGTCGAGATCATTAAGTCCAACGTTGAAACTTTGCTTGCTGAGTGGCCAAGCTATGAGCTGCGGTTGCGCGCGATCATAAACGATGGCCTCGCCTTCGTCCGCTCTAATAATTTTATCCCGCCCGAACTCATAGGCAGTGTTGAGCAACTTCAGCAGTCCGCCCTCGACCTCATTCGACCGCTCCTGTCTCGTATGGCCAGCAGCCTTTCTTCTATTACGTCAAACTTCGTGACTTTTATTACGATTTTTCTGTATCTCGTTTTTATGTTGATAGAGCGCGGCCGCATCTTCAAAAAAATCAGCCTTCTTGGCGCAACAGATCAGGAGCGTCGCGCCATCAATGAAACAATCTCTGACATTGGCGTTTTGGTGCGCCAATATATTACGGTCAAAACAGTCAGCAATTTAATCACCGCCACCATCAGCTTTGTGATCATGTCATTTATCGGCATTCAATTCGCCGGGTTCTGGGCGCTGTTGATCTTCGTTTTGAATTATATTCCGATCTTTGGCGCCGCATCAGCGATTACCCTGCCGGTATTGCTGGCGCTGGTGCAGCCCGATGGTGGTGGTCTGCGCATGGCGACAATCGCACTCGTCAGCCTTATCGGCGCTGAGCAAGTCATGAGCAATGGCATTGAACCCCGCCTAGTAGGGCGCACACTAAACCTCAGCCCGTTGGTGATTTTGTTTTCTCTCAGTGTCTGGGGAACATTGTGGGGCTTTGCCGGCCTCCTTCTCAGCGTGCCCATCACTGTCACGGTGATGTTGATCCTGACCCAGTTTCAATCGACACGGCCCATTGCGATCATGCTCTCTGATGATGGAAAGATTGCGGATATAAAGCACTGACGGCCTGTAATTTTCTCTAGTTAGGTCGCCATTCAGGAAATCCGTCGTGTCCCTTTTGCGATAATATCTGCCTGATTTCTGTACCAGCAGCATTCGTAATAAATAGCTCTCTATCTCGGTTAATATCCCTACTAAAAACTATCCACCGCCCATCAGGAGAATAAGACGCACGATATTGAAGAGTTGCACCATTATCATTATCCCATGGATCAACGAGGGCAGCTTTGGTAAATCCAGCTTCTTTAGCTGCCTTCGCCTGGATAACTTTACGAATTTCTTTGCTGGATACTTCTATTTCATAGAGCTCCATACTTCCATCACGATCAGAATAAAATAATATTTTGCTGCCGTCAGGTGACCAGACTGGCGCCATATTTTTACTCTCACCCATCGTAAGCTGCTGCAACGCGTCACCATCTGAGTGTACAATATATATGTGGACGGTTTCATCTTCGCGCCGATACGCATCAAATGCGATGCGCTTCATATCTGGAGAAAATACAGGCGAAGACTCTAATAACTCTTGCGTTGGGCGACCTATTCTCCGTGGCGTCTCATCACTCAACGTCACGCTATATAGATCAAAATTACGTACAAAAATAATTGTATTGCCATCAGGTGCGAAACTAGGGTCGAACTCATAAAATTTTGTATTGTATGCTGGCGCATTGCTGATGCGGCGCGCACCTGATCCATCGGCATTCATCATCCAAGGATGCCACCCCCCTGCCCGATAAGATTCAAATACAATTTTCTTTCCATCATGTGACCAGCGTGGATAATGGTCTGGCCGACTGCCTGAACGCCCTACAGGCCGAATAGTTTTGCTCTCCAAGTTTAAAATATAAAGCTGCCCACCTTTTTGCGCCTCACTGTAAAATAAAATCTCACCAACAAGCTCATTTGAGTGAGCTGGTACGACGAAAAATGTCGCCAAAAAAAATATTACAATTAGTAACTTTCTTCGTCGCATGATTTTTCCCTCTTGCCTAAGCGAAACGCTCAATATTACTGCCCCAACCACTCTCGAAAATTTTTCGCCCTGTCTCTGGCGACAGGTATACTCCCAGAGACAGCATCGATACTGACAACGGCCCCGCGTATATTCGAGGTAACGGATATCACGGCTTCACAAGCCACGATTGCCTGACGGCTAATTCGAAAAAACTGGCTCGGGTCCAGGATTTCTTCCAACTCGGCAAGAGTGTAATCGAGATAGTAGCTGCTTCCATTGAGCATATATACTTTCAAGCCATGCTCTTCGGCAATAAAACAGGCCAGTTGAGACGTTGGTACAGGCAGCAATTTGTCACCAGCCTTGATCAAAAATCGCGACTTAAATTCGCTCTCTCCGAGACCAATTTTACGGAAAGACTGTTGCACTCCCTTTCCCGACCTATTCAACGTTTCGCGCAATTGATCTAATTTACCCAGCGCATTTCGCAGATCAGTCTCGGTTACGGGTTTTAATAAATAAGCGATCCCGTTTGTTTGAAAGGCATCCAAAGCATATTTGTCATACGCCGTGCAAAATATTACCGGCGCCATAACATCGCATACTTCAAAAATAGAAAAGCAACTGCCGTCAGCCAAACTGATATCCATCAGGATAAGGTCTGGCGCAGGGTTATTCTGAAAAAATTGAAGTGTTTCACCTACCGATGTAGTCGCCCCTACAACATTATTACCAGGCGCAACATGATCAAGCATCTCCTTTAACCGCTCAACAGCAAGGGGCTCATCTTCGACAATCAAAATATTGATCACGTAGCGGCTCCCTTCGTTACTAACGGAACCTCAACACGGAATACTTCATTGGTGCTGATAATATTTGGGCGTTTATGTAGTAATAGAAAATAACGCTGAGATAAATTTTCCAAACCAACCTGATGAGATTCAACATCAAGTTTGGGACGATAACTGTTTTCAACAATCAACAACTCATCATTTTGCACTTCTATTTTTAACTCAATAGGCGATTTCGCTGTGAGGCGGTTATGTTTAAAAACGTTCTCAATTAATGTGTGCAACGTAAGTGGAACAACCAGCAGTTCACGTTGGGCTTTTGTCACCTCAAGATCAATAGTCATGACCCCGGGATGGCGGTCTTCATACAAAGATAAAAGAGCCGCAACGCAATCCAACTCTGCACCGAGTGAGACTGTGTCTTTATCATTGTTCTCCAAAAGATACCGATAGACCGCAGACAAATGAGTGAGGAAGGCCTGCGCACGCTGTGGGCTTTCTGTTATGATCGCACCCAATGTATTAAAGCTGTTAAATACAAAGTGTGGGCTCAGCTGACTTTTAAGCGCGTCAAATTTCGCATCAATCATCTCACGCTGCGATAGCTCTTTTTGATATTGCTCACTTAGCCACTGACCGCGATAATAAAATGAATCCAGCAATCCCGTGAGTATGATGGGGGTCATGAACGCCAAGACAGCAACATCAAACAAGACAGACGCAGACGGAGCGCCGAAATTATATATGACCGCACTATAAACCCAATTGCATAAAGCCGCTCCCGACGCCGCGAGGGCGCCAGAAAGCACAAACTGCAAAGCATATCGTGCTTTCACATTTTGCTCAGGAATAGTATTGCGCAAGACTTTTGACACACCGATATGCAGCGATACGACGATCGCTGTAACCGTCAAATTAAAAAGAAAATCAGAGCTAATCAATGATGAGAATAAGTTGAAATCACCATACCCCCTCAAGGCAGCCGCAGTTTTAAAATAAACCAGCTGCAGCAAGGCAATGATAACAATCAGAAGCAGGATGATGGATATTTTAGGTTCAGCTTCATATTCAATTGGAGGCATCTCTTTTTCATGAAAAGAGGCTGATTTAAGATTGAGCATATTAAACTCCAGACACCGCTGCCAAGAAATCATGCTCAGCATAGTATATACAAATGCACAAATGTGCATTCATTAGCTTCTCGGTATTGCGTTACTCGGTTTTCGCTTCCGGGACTTTCATTGACGCTATTGAAAATCCGGTGTCCCAATCTCCGGTCGAGTAGTACAGAACTTGGCCATCGGGTGAGAAACTAGGGAAATATGCATGCTGATTATTTTCTTCTGTCAAGCGAATGCCGTTTGATTTTGAATCCAAACCACTTGCTGGCATAAGAAAAAGTTGCGCATACCCATCAACCTCAGCTGTGAAAATAATACCACCCTCATTTGGTGTGAAATGCGGTCCGAATTTTGACAAAGGCGAGAAGGTCAGTTGCACTTTGTTCTGCCCGTCAGCACGCATTGCATAAATTTGTTTTTCACCTTTGGGATTTTCGGCGTGATCAAACACGATGATATCGCCATCATGAGACCATGAAGCCCCTGTAGAAGCGCCAGGCAAGTCCGACGTTAAGTTTTTGAGGTTACTTCCATCATAATCAATCACATAAATATCCGACAACATTGTTCGTTGATTGTAGGAGGTAAAAGCTATTTTCTTGCCGTCAGGAGACCAACTTGCCCCCACTTCACTCCCGGGGCGGTCGTAAAAAGCGTGATTGTTAGCCCCATCAGCATCCATCATTCGCAGACCAAGGCTGGGCATGGACTTACCAGATGAATAGACAATGCTGCGTCCATCCGGACTATAGTCTGGCTCAATGTCCCAGGTTCTATTGGAATCTGTAAGATTGATCTCTTCGCCGCCATCCGGCTTGAGATAAATATCCGGCAGATCAGTTCCATGATAACTGTAATAGATGCGCGAGCCTCCAACCGGGGAATAATTAATGTCGAAATCTTTTACCATCATGGAGCCATCAGCCAGCGTGCCTCTGCCACTGCGCAACCGATCAAAACTAAAAATACCCACACCGACCAAAATGACTGTTATTGCCGTCGCTATAATCAGGCTTTTCTTTTTCATTACATTCACCCTGCTTCAATTTTGCAGGCCGTTTATAAAAATCATGGTTATTTTAGCGCAACCAGCAATAAGCCGAGCAGGGTATTTATGATGTTGAACAAGCGTAAACCTGAGGTGAGTCGACGCCCCTGTGTGCTGGAAGTTCACCCGGCTTATCTAGCCCCTACCCCAGCACATTTTTTATGATATTTGCGACGGCGTTGGCCTCATCACCCCGGCCGGAGCCTTTACGCCAGGCAACGCCAATTTTTCTCGCCGGGACAGGCTCAGTAAACGGCACTGTTATCAGACCTGCAGTTTTTGCGAGAC
>BQJH01000012.1 GCA_021604605.1 Hyphococcus sp. | reverse complement strand
GGGGCAAAAACAGGATTTGATATTGCTTTGACCCGTGCCGTGGCCGATGCCGTACCGACCCCGGTGATAGCCTCTGGCGGCGCTGGCAATGCAGCCCATATGGTCGAGGCGGCGGTTGAGGGCGGGGCGTCAGCGGTTTTGGCGGCGTCGATTTTCCATTTTGGCGAAGTCACTATTGAGGAAGTGCGAAAGGCGATGGCGTCAGCGAGGGTCCCGGTCCGAAAGCTCGCGTCTGTTTCTTGTGCGCACGTCTTGAATGGCCTGAATTGAACGGCTAGGCCAAACAGTCTCGTTAAAAAGGTTGATCCGATGTCTGATAATAAGCCTGAGCTTGGCAGCGTGCTTGAGCGTCTCTTTAAAACGATTGAAGAACGTAAAGACGCCGACCCGATGACGTCCTATACGGCGACGCTTCTGGCTGAGGGCCACGCCCGTTGCGCCAAAAAGTTTGGCGAAGAAGCGGTTGAGGCGGCGATTGCTGGCGCTATGGGCGATAAGTCTGGCCTAACGGCAGAGGCGGGTGATGTGCTATATCATTTGCTGGTACTGATGGCGTCTTTGGGTGTGCGCCTGGATGATGTCGCGCATGCGCTGGCCGCGCGTGAAGGCACATCGGGTCATGACGAGAAGGCGGCGCGATAAAAATTGTTAGCGCCTTGCGGCGCGCAATGGACAACATTTTACGGGTAAACAGATGTGGAATGTGGAGAGTTCTGTGACGATATTCGAGATGATGCAGCTTCTCTATAGCATTCTTTCTATCGCTGTACCGGCGACGATAGTCATGATCGTCATCCTGTTTATTTATGGAAGAACCGTGAGATCATCAGATCAGTAGTTTGATTTTTTAGACTAAAAACCTGTACTGACACAAAAAAAGCCCCGCCGAGGCGGGGCCTTTTAATTATTGAGTGTAATAGGTTTTTACCAACCACACTGCCGGTTGGCGTTCTGTTCTTTCAGCCAGACCATCAGCGGGTCAAAGTATTCAACTACTGCTGAGCCGTCCATTTCTGTTGTGCCAGTGAAGGCTTCCAGCGCTTCTGGCCATGGCTTAGAGGCGCCCATTTCCAACATGGCGTTGAATTTTTCGCCGATTTCATCAGCGCCGTACACGGAGCATCTGTGCAGCGGGCCAGTCCACCCAGACATTTCGCAAGCGGCCTTGTGGAATTGGAACTGCAGGATGTTGGCGATGAAGTAACGCGTGTAAGACACGTTACCGGGGATGTGATACTTGCCGCCCGGGTCAAAATAATCGGATGAGCGTTCAACCGGTGGGCGGATGCCCTGATACTGGGTTCTGAGCGCCCACCATCCATCATTATAGGTCTCTGGCGTTAACTCACCGGAGAAAACCTGCCAGCGCCATTTGTCCATCAACAGGCCAAAAGGCTGGAACGCGATCTTTTCGAGCGCCGTGTTCATCAACAAGCCGAGATCGGCTGATGCATCCGGCACGTCATCGAGAAGCCCGATGGTTTTCAGATATTCCGGCGTAATTGAAAGCGCGACCATGTCGCCAATTGCTTCGTGAAAGCCGCCATTGGCGCCAGTCTGGAAGATTGGTGAAAGATCTTTATAGGCGCGCTGATAATAATTATGCCCAAGCTCGTGATGCACAGTCTGGAAGTCATCAGAATTAACTTTGGTGCACATCTTGATGCGGATGTCGTCTTGGCCATCGAGGTTCCATGCAGATGCATGACAGACAACTTCGCGTCCTTCCGGCTTGGTAATCTGTGAGCGATCCCAGAAAGTTTCCGGCAGCGGCTCGAAGCCGAGGGAAGAGAAGAACGCTTCGCCAGTCTCGACAATCTTCTTGGCGTCATATCCATTGTCGACCAAAAGTTCTGTCAGATCATAGGCCGGAGCAGCGGCGCCGGGTGAGACGAGGTCGGAGATATTCCCCCAGCTTTGCGCCCACATATTGCCCAGAAGGTCAGCCCGGATCGGCTGATCCAGGGGGACAATGTCGTCGCCATATTTTTCATTCAGCTTGGCGCGAACGTGACAGTGCAGTTCGTCATAGAGCGGTTTGACCTGACCCCAGAGGCGGTCCGTTTCTGCTGCAAACTCATCTGACGGCAGATCATATCGCGCGCGCCACATGGTGCCGACGTCATCAAAGCCTAGCTCGCGTGCGCCCTCATTGGCGATCTCGACCATGCGTGCATAGTCATCTTTCATGGTCGTGCCATTGTCGCCCTCTGCGACAGGCACCTCGCGCCACTTTGTCCAGATTTCTTGTAGCTTATCCGGGTCACGAACCGTTCCCATCATGGCTTCAAGGTCGTTGCGTGGCACCTCTGCGCCATCCAGTTCAATCTTGCCGGTCGCGTAGGTTGAACCCATCCGTGTGCTGATCTCTGCAAGCTCCCCAGCCGCGCCCGGGCGTTCCGGCGCGGGGAGGTTCAGGCCCAATTTGATCGCTTCGATCTTGCGTCGCATTTCAGCGGGCAGTTCAACATCGTTAAAAGCCTTGGCTTCATTGGCGAATTTGACGCCCATTTCCGTTGATTCTGTATCCGCCTTCGTCACAAGCCAATTGGTATCGAAGTTGATATAAGTCGCCTGCACCCAGGCAACGCGAGCGCTGTACTCGCCAAATTCGCGGTACCAGTCTTCAACCTTGGCGATAAAAGCGGCGGCGTCTTCGACGGTCGCTTTCTCGTTGGCGTTTTCGCCAACAGAGCTGGCTGTTTCACTCGTATTTTCATTTGCAGCGGGCGCTGTGTTTGATGAAGCGCCTTGCTCGCTGCACGCTACAGTCAACGCCAATAGCGAAATAGCGGCGCTGGCGCCGATGCTGCGGCGCAAAATATTTGATGTCATGAATTTCCACCTGAATTGCTAGATCATTTCAACCCTGAACCTAGCGGATCGGTGGTCTAATCGCAAAACTTGATTGGAGTGGATTTACTCTGTCCGCCAGGCGTTAATGTCGCCTACAGCTTGCGCTGGCCCTGAGGGGTGAGCAGGTTCGGCCTGATGAGCGGCGTCGATATAGGCCTCAAGGGTTTCAACATTTTCTTCTTTGAGCATTGCGTCAATTTGCTCGGGGCTGCGTGTAATACGGTAACGGCGAGCCAACTCGATCTTGAACGCTGGCGTGTAGATAAAATCAATATGTGCACTTGCCTCTTGTTGTTCGAGAGGCGTCATGAATATCACGCCATCATAGGCATCGCGCATTTTCTGCCCGCTGGCGGCTTTGTGCATGTGGTTGCCCATATATGAGGCTTCGCCAAAGCCTGTTTTGTGTAAATCGATGGCGACAGGGTCGTTTCCAAATTCTGCAAAAGCTGCATCCCAAAGCCCATTTTCGACCCGCGCCCAGCTATATTGGTACCGATCAAGTCCTTCAGCGGTGCGGGGGCTGCCGTCGTCACGGCGTTCTTTTTCAATGTTCAGAATTGGGGCGTTAAACCGGACCGAGTAACTTTTGCCAGGATGCCACTGGCGCAGGAATGTGCCCGTATTCCAGAACGGCGACCCATCAGGTTTGCGGATGTTTGTATACGCATGGCGTGTGTTGGTTAGAAAAATTCCTTTCTTGCCCCCTTCGAAATTAGTAAGGTCAGCAAGGATAATCTGATACATATGATAATCACGCGCCAGAACGGCCCGTTGATTGAGGTTGTCCCAATCAGCTTTAGTCGCAATTTCTTTCCAGTATGAAGGGGTGGAAACGGCCTTGACGGTGAGACGGTTTTCCGGCGTCAGTCCCTGATTGACTACGTACACAGCATGCAGAAAATCATAATAAGTTTTGTAAGCCCAACCATAACGATCCTGAAAAGCCGGAATTAAGAGGCTGCGATCTTCCGGGAACGTGGAGAAATAAGCGTCTAGTGCGGGTTGTCGATTAACAGGGACAATCTCCAGGAAGATAGTGGGGGCTGCTTCTTGAAAGCGCCGCTCACGGACAAGTTCTTCGTAAAATTTCCAAGGATGAACGACATTGTGAAGCGCGTCATCAAAGACAATAAGATCGTGCTTTTCCATCGCGTCGAGCACAAACGGGATTGGAGCTTTCCCATTCGTTTGCAGTGCTTTTGTGTGTGCTTGCAGGCGAGCATTATCATTCGGCGCGGCTCCGAGGGGCGTGGGAGCTGCCATGATGGTTGTCATAACGAAAAAGGCGAAGGGAAGGGCTGCTCGAAACATGGGCTTGTCCAGATTTGCTAATTTTTGTGGCGCGCGTGGTCATCACGAACCTCTGCGACGCATGTAGCGGACCCAAAACCCACTTGAAAAGGCCGGATGCGACGAGCGCTATTTCATAATCGACGAGTTGAATAGACCGCCTGGGAACTAGACTTTTTCTGCAATTTTAATGGCAGCCCGGCAGCCCGCGCGGATCACGCCAGCGAGCAATGTGTAACCAGGCGCCGCTTCTGCACCGGCTTCTTCCGCGGTGTGCTTATGGCCAAGCTCGTCTTCGCGAAATTGTGTGATTGTCGCGGCGAGTTCTGGTTCATCCTCGCCGAGGGCCTTCGCCTGTTCGCCATAATGCTTTTCAATAACATCTTCGACCGCAGCGGTGCACGCCATCGCGGCTTTCTCACCCATTAAAGCGGTCGCGGCGCCAAGGCCAAATCCTGCGACGTTCCATAGCGGCGCTAACAAGGTTGGGCGGATATTTTTTTCCGCCAACAGACGATCAAATGTTTTTAAGTGTTCTTCTTCGCCGGCTTCCATCTCTGCAATGGCGGCGGCGGTTTCTGCTTTATGGGGCAGGGCGTTAAACACTGCTTGCTGACCGCGATATATAGCAACGGCGCCATATTCCCCTGCGTGATCAACCCTCAGCATTTCGGCCAATCGCGCCTCACCAGGTCCGGGCTTGGGCGGCTCCGCTTTATCTGAATTATGATCGGGGCGATCGCTCATGAGGGAGATGTGGGTTCATTAACACCAGCGTCAAGACGGCTGGCGCGCGCCGCCCTGGTTTCTGCGATTGCGGCCATCAGGGTAAAGGCGAATAAACCCGCAGAGGCGAGGAAATTATATCCAGCCATGGAGACACCGAGGAACCGCCATTGCACATCGTCGCATCCCGGAGCGTTGTTTTTTTGTTCAAGAGCGGAGGCGATAGAGCCAATATCGATCGCATCGGTAGCGCCGCCGCCAGAACAAATCGCCGGCCCCGGCCAATACTGGTACTCAACGCCCGTATGATAAAAGGCGAGACCTGCGCTCACGGCATAAACAAGAGCAGCGGCGCCAACAGCCGCAGCGGCGCCTAATTTGGAATTGAAGAATTTTGCAACAACGAGCCCAGCGAAGGCAACGCCAAGCGCCGCCCAATGGGCTTCGCGTTGATCGAGGCACAAGACGCAAGGGAGAAACCCGCCAACCCGTTCAAAAAGATGGGCGCCGGCAAGTAAAGCCGCGCTGACAAGGAAAGAGGCGGCTAGAGCGCGTTCCGTGAAGGAAGGGTTCGTGAGAAGGCTGTTCATGGGCCAATAATAGGCGCGATGATTTTGGTGCGTCGCTGCGCGGATCGTCGCGGGGCCTCAAAATTGTGAGTGAGGCAAGGTTGAGCGGGCAGTCCTATGCGCCGAGCAGCCACCCTTTGATCAGGTGAATGGCTTCTGCGCCTAAAAAGACGAGGAGACCAACCCAGATCAGGCCTATGAGCAGGCCGAGGATAACGAGCACCCCATCCCGCTCTACCAGACCGAGAGACGTGACCGCCGTGCCAATGCCGGGCAAAGTGTTGGTCGACGGCAGCGGCACCAGAATGGATGCGGCCGGTATGAGCATTAAGGCGCCAACAATACGCGCGCCGCTACGCCCAGTGATGAACAAGAGGCGAGGTCTGGCAAAACGCTCGACAAAGCCGACATATTTCTCGCTGCGGGTGATGACTTTTTCAAACGCGGCAATGGAGAATTTGCGTTCATGAAGCGCCGCCGGCAGCCATGGATGCTGGCGGCCCGCCGCCATCTGGCCGGCCAGGGCCAGCATGGGCAGGGCGACAATTTGGGGTAGTAGGTAGACGAAAGGCAAGCAACAGGGCAGCGCCAAGAGAAGGATCAAGAAGCCATAGGCGCGCTCATCCAGCCGGTCGATGATATCACCCAGCCGGGCTTCTCCAGCTGGTATTTTGGGCTCCTCTTGGTCCGCGCTTATGTCCGCGTCCCTAGCGCTGGCAGCCGCCAGATCGCCTAAAATGTCTTTCAAAACCCGGGTCGCACCCTTTGCGTGCGAGGGATCGGAAGAGAAATTGGCGTCAACAGGTGGCATGGTTTTCCAGAGCAATTGAAAGACCCTATAGCAGCTAGCTTTAATCGAGCCATCCTACAAATAAGAGAGTAAAGATTTCTGCAAAAGGGCGCTTGACCCACGCCAGAGCCTACCTATCATGCGCGCCCAATCCAGCCTTCCTTGATTTAAGCCCCTCTGGCGGAACTGGTAGACGCGCGGGATTCAAAATCCCGTTTCTTCGGAAGTGCCGGTTCGATTCCGGCGGGGGGCACCATTTCTTTCTGAAAAGGTTGAGGGCTGAAATGACAAGTGTTTTAGTTTTGCTGTTTCTGGTGCTCTCTAGTTCTTCTCGCGCGGTTTTTGGGTGATGCCTGTGTCACGGGTATTTTCAACAACTCGGTCAAGGGCGGCGGTTGTGCCTTCTGCTTTATAGCGTGCGGTGATGATGACTCGCCCGGTAGCCGTTTCTTCCGCCTCAATTGATTCGTAAACGAAGTTTTCTTCCAGTAGCGGTGTCGGTGCGCGATAAAATTTAGGGTTCTGGTTGAGTTTGTACAGCTCGTTGGTCATGACCCGGCGAATGACATATTCGAGAGGTAAATACTTTGACACGCCGGTCTGCTCGTCAATTGAGAATTCTTCAAGATAGGCTTGCAGTTTTCCGTCTTTTACATAGGGCTGTAAAATGACTTCTACCTTGCCGCCCTCGCGAGCAAGGCGAGATGGTTCGCCTCGTCCATTCCATCCGCAATTCCAGAGTTCAATATTCAGTTCGAGCGAAAATTGGATGGCGCCAGGGGGAAAGGCAATAACAGGGTCGCCCGCACTCCATCTTTCGCCGCACCGGTCTTGCCTGGTGGCGACCCAGTTTTTCAGGTCGCGCTCTGTTTCGGTGATAAATTTGGTGACGTCGGTAACGAGCGCGAGTTGCAAATCACCATCTTCTGCAGCTTCCTTATTAACATAATATGCGATGTCGGCGATAACCGGGCGCCCGCCTAAATTGACTTTGGTTGGTTCGTCATAAATGGCGTCAAAGCCTTCCGGGCCTTCGGCTATAGCAGGCGCACTTAGCGACATGGTCAGTAGAAAAACACCTATAGTTTCGAAAAAAGCGCGCATTTATTCCTCCCGCATGCCCTGCCCCCAGACAGTCGAGAGTGTAAGCCGGGAATGCGAGAACGCAACTATTGGTCAGCGACAGAAACCGCCAGCTTCATTGGGCGTTGATCACAGGGTACGGCACGCGTGACAGCTATGGCGCCAAAGTCCACCACACATATGTAGCGCTGCCAGATTTCTCATTCCACAAGGCAGGTATTGCCGTTGGTTGCTGGGCGGACCATATGTTTATGACGGCTTTGGCTTGTATGAGTCCCATGCACCGCTAGACATTAATACGGCGGAGTTTAACGCGACAGTTGAGCTCCTTCAGGATGCGATAAATGAGGCAGATGTTTCTTTCCGCACGCAGAATAAGCGTTTTGAAAACGCTGGCGCCGATGAAGCGTGACATCGTCAGGAAATAACACTGCAAGACAAAGAAAAACCCCCGCAAAAAACGGGGGTTTTTGTTATTTAAGCTGAAAATTGCTTAGCAGCGTTTTTTGCGCCGATCGCGCTTGGAACATTTCTGGCCGCCGTTGTTTTGCATCACATTATTTGTGATTTTAGGCTCTAGGCCTTCACGGACAAAGATCGCAAGACCGTCATTGCCAACAATGCTGTTGTCTTCAATGACGCCGTTCACACCAAACGGAATTGCCACACCATCGCCAGTGTTTTGTGCAATCTCGTTATACCGAACCAGTGAAAGCTTGGCGTATTTGTCGAGAATGACGCCAGAGCCTTTATTATTGCGGATTTTGTTGCCGATCAGTTTTGCTGACCCGTAACCGGACGATTTCACGCCACTGTCGAGGTTGTCGAAAATTTCGTTACCGGCGACCACAACATCAGCCCGGCTGCCGGCAGCGATATCTACGCCAACTTTATTCTGCAGGATTTTGTTGTCGATAATGAAGCTCTGTGAGAGCGAGTGTCCCTGATTAACATAGATGCCTTCAGAGCCAGCGCTGATGCGGTTTTTCTCCAGCATCACTGTGCCGCCAGAAATCTTGATCGCCGGTCGGACGCCGGAACCCAGAACGTCGCTTTCTTTCAGGGTGAAGACCCCCTGCCGAACATCAACACAGGCATCGGCGCCTGAGTTAATCTTGGAAGCAAATTGAACATTCGCAACAACAGCATGCGCAGTTGGTTGCTTCGGGTCGAAGGTCAGGCAAGTCGAGTTCATCGGCGCGCTGATTTCAACACCAGAACCCGGGCCGCGATCGCCCTGAATGAAGACAGATTTTTTAAGATCCAGAGATTCGTTATAAACGCCGTGCATGACATAGACGACGCCACCCTCGGCAACATCATCAACGGCCTTGGAAATCGACTTGTAAGGGCCGGGGCCATTGACATCGACAATAATCTGTAAAGGACCGTTCTTGTTTCTTTTGGCGCCCGAAGACCCATTGGAAGAAGATGATCCCGCACCCGGTTCACGGATCGGAAACCCGCCGAGCGATTGTGCATTCGCCGCGTCTGTCAGGACGAGACCGCCCGCAAGCATAAAAGCTGCGGCCGGCGCCAATTTTCTCATTAATACGCGTTTCATATCCAACCCCTCTATTACTGAACGTCGCGCGTATATTCGAAGCTCAACCGACGAAGCGCGTCATTCGCAGGTTTGTAGCCAAGCGCGGAAGCCTGAGCCAAATGGTACGCAGATTTGCGCTCATCAGGAGAGACTTCGTTAAGGCCTGTTGTGCCGTCGCGATAAACCACCCCAAGGGCATAATGCGCGATAGCAAGGTCATTATCTTTAGAGGCTTTTTCAAGCCACTTAACAGCTTCCTTGCCGTCTTGCTCAACGCCAATCCCGCGTACGTGCATGATGCCGTAAACATATTGTGACATTGGGTGTTCTGCTTTGGCGGCGTCGCCAAAAAGCTCAACTGTCTGTCGCGGCGTTAATACGCCAGTGACCACGGCCTGTTTGTCATCTTCGGTTTTGGAGAGGTCGCGTGCAACAGTTGAATATTGGAAACGGCGAATGGCGGCTCGTGTGCCAGGGCCAAGCTTATTGTCAACGGAACCAGCGCGGAAGCCCAACGCATTAAGGGCGCGTTGGATTAGCTCTACATCGATGTCAGAAACCGCTTTCAGCGCTTCCGCCATCTTGATTTCTTCCAACTCACGCTTGAGGCGTTCCATTTCTTCTTGCTGGCGTGTCTTGCCTTTATATTCAGGCGGCAATGGCGGCTGCCAATCGGCAGCTTTTTCCAGCGCAGTTTCAATTTCCTTTTTTGACATTAAAGGTTCAAGGAATTCGTAAGCGGCGCTTGCTTCGCCGACGCCGCGGGCGCGGGCCAGTTCATACATTTGTAGTGCTTTGGTGTTATTCTTACCGAGACCGGCGCCTTTCTGATACATATCGCCCAGGCGATAGATGTCATAAGCGCTACCTGCTTCAAAAGTTTGCGCAACCAGCTTTTCGGCTTTGTTGACATCGCTGGTGCTCATCCGTGCACGGATATCCGGCAAGCGCGCTTCTGCAAGAATGCGTGCGTTCACTTCCGATGCGCTTGGCGTCTGGTAAGCGGTGAAATCATGATAGGCGGCGAGAGAGTACCAAACCAGCGCCTGAACATTGTCGACTGGAATTTGTTCCAGCGGCGTAGCGGCCTGACGCGCGCCTTCCAATGTCATGCCGGAATAAACATCGCCCAGAATTTTTTTGGAGCGAACATCGCCGGCAACCGCGAAGCGCCGCCAGATGTCGAGGGCCTGCGCATATTGGCCGTTCATATAAGCCTGAACGCCAGCCTCATAAGTGGCGTATGCCGGTGATAACGCCGAAAGAGCGAGAACGGACGCTGCCGCTACCCCGCCGAGCGCGAACCGCGCCTTGCCTAAGAATGTCATGTTGTTTCTCTTCATACCCAGCTTCCCCTCACCACAGAACCCCGCCTCTAATCGCTCATATCTGGAGCTCGAGGCCAGTTGGCTAACGCTCATTAAAGCATGCATTCGCACGCGGCTCTAGGTTAACCTTAACCAATTATGAAGGCAAAGGGGGACCATTATGTGGCAATGGCGCCGGGTTGGCGTGTGATTTAAGTGGATTTACCGCCTCGCGTGACCAGAAAGACGCATCCCTCGGGCGATGTTTCGATTGTTTTGGCGCAATGCCCCCCTTCTTGGCAGAAATGGGGGATATCGATTGCCGCCACAGGATCATCAGTAAAAACAGTGACTTGCGCACCATCACCCAATCGGCGGAGCACGGCTTCCAGTCGGATGACAGGGATTGGACAGCGATATCCGCGCGTATCCAGAGTTTGAGGCTTTTGTCGCATGATCTGGGATTTAGCGTATTTAGCAGGCGCAGCAAGAGGGTGTTTTCTGGTGAAATGACACAGAAAAACCCCCGCGAGAATGTTTCGCGGGGGCCATAATCCGACGATAGTGATCGAATTAGTAGGTCAACTGGACTTCAACCCCGACAATCCGGCCTTTTGTAATTGGCGAGAATGTGCCGCCGCCAAGGCTGGCGGGCAGCTGTGTGTCGCCGCCAAAATTGACCTCGTCGAGCAGGTTTTTGCCGTAGAGGGAGATATTCACCCGGTCCTCATAGGTCGAAAGCGAAATGCTGGCGTCCATGATGTCAACCTCGTTCAGGAAGCCAAGATTATTGTCCGTATAAAACGACATATCGCGGTGCGCATAATTGAACCTTGTGTTCAAAGACGATGAACTGCCGATCGGGATTGAGTGGACAAAGCCTGCGCTGTAGGTCCATGGCGCGAGGCGCGGGATTTCGAGCGCGAAGTCATCGGCGTCAATAACAGCCGGGCCGGGGCTGCCGTTGCTGCTGATGTCAGCCAGGATTTCATCATACTCACCGTTGGTATGGCCGACAGACGCCAGCAACAACAGATTGTCGGTCACCGCAAACTGGGTCTCAACTTCAAAACCCCAGATCGTGGCGTCAGCGGTGTTGTCGATAATCTGAACGACGCCGGTTACCGGGTCGGCAAGATTGATTTCACGCTGCATGTCGTTGATGTCGTTGTAATAGACGGCCGCGTTGACGGTGAGCGGAATGCTCTCGGGCTGGGCCTTGAACCCGATTTCGAACGCATTGACGTTTTCTTCGTCAAAGGGGCCCGGGTCGAAAACTGTTGTTGAGGTGTTGCGGAAATTATACCCGCCGGAACGAACGCCTTGTGTCCAGTGGGCGTAAATATTCAGCGAGTCATCGACGGCATATTGCAGTCCGACTTTCGGCGTAAAGTTTGACCAACTTGCGCCGTCTCTGAAGTCGATGGGGCATGTGCCTTCAACAACACCACAGCCCGGAACGCCAAAAACTGTTGCCGCAATATTGCCGTTAGCGCGGATGTTGGCAATTTGAACGTCTTTTTCTTCGTGGGTGTAACGTCCGCCGAGAACGAGGGTCAGCGCATCGGTCAGGTCGTAATCAAACTGCCCAAAAACACCGAGCACTTCATGTTGTTGTTTGCCGCCGCCGAAGAAGTTCTGCAGGCCGCCGAGAATAAAACGGCGCTCCGTATAGGCAATATCCTGAGTGAAGTAATAAAACCCGGCCGTGACATCCAGTCGGTCCATAAACCGGCCATTATACCGCATTTCATTGGACCACTGGCTTTGGTCGTTGCTTGTGGTGGAGTGGAATAAAAACAACGGCGTGGCGTCAATGTCGCCATCAGTTTCGCTTCTATATTCGCGCCAGCCGAAAATATTTGTGATCTGACCATCGCCAAAGGCGACGTCTACATTGAACTCCGCCGTCACTTGATTCCAGACATTGTCGTACCGGCCTTCATTATCGATGCTGAAATCAAAACTGTCCCGATCAGCTTCGTAAAAGAAGTTTGGCGCGCCGCTGCCGGCGACATGGTTTTGCGCGGGCGGGCCGTCGCCTTCGCTTTCGCCGTGCTCAAAGCCGACATAAAGCTCAAAATCATCAGTTGGTGTAAAAAGAAGCGAAGGCCTGACGATGAATGTTGTGGCTTCCCCAAAGCTTACCGTCCGATCAATGCCAGGGCCTTGAACGAGACCGCCCACAACAACACCAGTGCCGGCGCCGAGTAGTGGATCAAGAGCTGTCGTGTAAAACGGTTCGGCCAACGCATTCGGGACCGGCCCACCGAGATAGCGTTCATGATAGCCGTTGTCCTTGTTGTAATAAACCGAAACGCGCGCCGACAGGAGGTCTTCGGCGAGTGGCCCGCCAACGGCGCCCATCACATAATAATTACCTTCTGTGCCGCGCAGGCCGCTTTCTGCAGCAATCTTTGCGGAGGCTTCATACTCACCGGTCGGTCGCTTGCCATTAATCAAAACAGCTCCGCCGGTCACATTTCGTCCGAATAGGATGCCTTGTGGGCCACGTAATACCTCGATCGATTCGAGGTCGAAAATATCGAAGACAACGCCGCCATTGATGCCGAGATAAACGCCGTCCTTAAAGACGCCAACCGTTGGATCGATAGACGGGATGGAGGAGTTGATGCCAACGCCGCGGATGGAAAAGTTGGCCGTGCCTTTTGTTGTGCCAATATCATCGAACGAAACATTCGGGATTGAGACTGTCAGGCTTTGCAGATCGCGCACTTTCAGAGCGTCAAGCTGTTTGTCGCCATAGGCGGTAACTGCTAGCGGAACGTCCTGAACATTTTCGGCGTCTTTTTTCTTGGTGCCTGTCACGACAATAACATCGCGCAGCGCATCGACGGCGCTGTCTTGTGCGTACGATAATTGTGGTGTTGCGATCGCTGCCGCTAAGGCAATCGCAGATACTTTGACGGCGTTTTGCATTTTCATTGTTGGCTCCCTGTGTGCGCCAGTTATCGGCGCATTATGCATTCATTGTGTCCTGCTCCTTACAAAACGCCAAGATTGTTCAACATTGAAAATGATCCATTAGACGCAAAGGCGTGATCTTCGCCGGGATTGTTTTTATGTGTTGCGTAAACTCCCCAAGTTTTTTGCGGATGTATTTTGAAACAAAAAAAGCGCCGCAATAATGCAGCGCTCTTTGAGTTGTTTATGCTTGCTTTGCGCTAGAACCCGCCATTCTTAAAGGCCTTTGCCGCCTCACCCATGGAAAATGGGAAGACAATTGTGTTGGTGCGGTCGCCCGCAATTTCCTGCAGGGAGTTGAGATAACGCAGCTCCATCGCGCCGGGCGAGGTCGCCAAGACTTCGGCTGCTTCAGACAGTTTCGCGGCCGCCTGGAACTCGCCTTCCGCGAGGATCACTTTTGAACGCCGTTCGCGTTCAGCTTCGGCCTGTTTGGCGATGGCGCGGATCATCGACGGATCAACGTCGACATGCTTGATCTCAACATTGGAAACCTTGATGCCCCAGGCCTCGGTCTGGTGGTCGAGAATGGCCTGAATATCCTTGTTGAGCTTGTCGCGTTCCTGCAGCATTTCATCGAGATCGTGCTTACCCAATACTGAGCGTAAGGTTGTCTGCGCTAGCTGGCTTGTCGCGGCCATATAGTTTTCGACCTGCACGACAGCGCGCACCGCATCAACGACCCGGTAGTAGATCACGGCGTTCACTTTCACCGAGACGTTGTCCTGACTGATCACGTCCTGCGTCGGCACATCATGGACAAGGGTGCGCATATCGACTTTGCGCATCACCTGGATGCCCGGTATCAAAAGAACAAGACCGGGTCCCGCTGCTTTTCGGCCGACACGGCCAAGGGTGAAGACCACGCCTTTTTCGTATTCCTTTAGAACTTTGATGACATTCGTCAGGATAAAAATTGCAAAGAGGCCAATTGCGCCGAGAATACTGATGCCTGGCATGGTGTTCTCCTCAAGTTGTATCTATGGCGCTCCGGCCACGATGATTAAGTCCGTTATTTTGGTTTAACTTCAAGCATTAATCCATCAACGCGGGTAACGACAACGTCATCGCCTTCGCGCAGTGTGTGCTTGGCTTTTGCGCGCCACAGTTCTCCGCCGGCACGTACATAGCCTTGATTGTCTTTCCATTCTGTCACTTCGACGCGCGTATCAGCCATCAACTCTCCTACTCTGAAAGGACTTTTGCGTCCCCACTGAGCCATCCCCCAAATCAGCTTGATTGCAAGAGCGCCAACGATACCAGCTACGATAAATCCGACACCCCATATAAAGGGTGTCTCTGGTGCTGAGGCCGCGAAATTGAGTTGTTCAAGATTCACTTAGCTTAAGCTTCCCGTGGTTGCAGGCCGCCAAGAAGGCCGCTTGCTTTGGCTTGTTTTACAACCAACACAAGTCCGTCGACCTCTACAACGCGGATACGGTCGCCAGGTTCCAGCGGTTTATCAGCACGAGCGCGCCAGCGTTCGCCTTCAACGATCACCCAGCCTTCTTTGCCGTCCCAATCATCAACAACCCCTTCGCGTTTCCTGACCGCTTCACCGCCAATCATTGGCCCGTGAGATCGCGACCCAATAACCGCAAAGAGGATCAAACCAAGAAGGGCGCCCGAGCCGACGAGAATTGTGCCGATCACTGAGGTGGAGACCCGAAGAGACTCCGGGAAAAGGAAGAACATCCCTACGCCAAACAGGACAAGGCCAAACAGGCCCGCGATCCCGAAGGTTGGCGTGTAAGCTTCTATGATGATTAAGATGGCGCCCACACCCATTAACGCGAGCGGCAGCCAGTTGAACGGCAACACCTGCAATGCGTAGAGGCCAAGTAGAAGACTTATGGCGCCAACGGCCCCGGGAAAGATCGATCCTGGATTCCACATCTCAATGATCAGGCCGGTTGTTCCAAGCGACATCAAAATGACAGCCACATTCGGGTTGGCGATGAAGCTCAAGATGCGTTCGACCAAAGTAGGCTCAACCCGCTCAAGGGTCATGTCGGTTGTTGCTAATGTCACCTCACCAGAAGCGGTCGTGACGGTGCGCCCGTCTATCTGGGCGAGAAGATCGCCCATATCGTCCGCAATCAGATCAATAACGCCGAGTTCCAGCGCCTTATTGGCGGTAATGGAGGAGGCTTCACGCACAGCGCTTTCCGCCCAATCTGCATTGCGCCCCCGTTCTTCCGCAAGCGCGCGAATATAAGCAACGGAGTCGTTAATAATTTTTGCCCGCAAGGCGTCTTCGCTGGAAAGCGGGGCAGCTTCTTCTGGCGCAGACGTCGGGCGAATGTCTCGCGCTGCATCTGCAATGTTGTCTATTGTCTCGTTTGTTGTGCTTTCTTCAGTTTCATCAGCCCTATCCGCATTGTCGCCAGCGGGCGCCAAATCTTCGGTTTCTTCTTCAAAAGGATTTTCTTCCGACGGCGACCCGCCAATTTCTACCGGCGTCGCGGCGCCCGTATTGGTGGCCGGGGCCATAGCGGAAATGTGGGCCGAATACATGATGTAGAGCCCTGCGCTGGCCGAGCGGGCGCCCTGTGGCGATACATAAGTTGCTACAGGCGTGTCGGAAGCGAGGATTGCTTTGATGATTGTCTTCATGGAGTCGACAAGCCCGCCGGGGGTGTCGATTTCAAGGATGATCAGGTCTTTCCCGGCCTCGGAGGCGGCTGTGATTTCGCGCTCCAGATAGTCGGCAACCGGTGGCGTTACCGGGCCGTTGAGGCTTAGGATAACACCTTGTTTTGCCGATGAATTTGCGGCGTTTTGCGCAAAAGCAGAGAAGGTGAAGAGAGCAAGGCCAAGAGCAAAAATAGCGCTCAGAAAATTCAATGAAGACAAACGCTTAGCTTCCAACACAGAATTTGTCTTCATAACCTGCCCCTTACTTCTTCCCAGTAATAAAGATAGGCATTCCTGATGACAGTTCAATCTCACATGCCTAACAAACCCGGCTTACTCAACCGATAAAATTTGAGCGATCAGCGCGTCGTCATCTGGCAAAATGTCTGAATGGGGCAGGCGAGGGATCAGCTCCCGCCATAAAGGCCACGCGTCAAAGGCTTCCTTAAAGAGCGGCAGAGAGGCTTCGACTTCGCCAATTGAGGCGAGTGTTACAGCGCGCCAGAAAACCATTTCATGATTGTCGGGCGCGAGTGCAGACGCCGCCTCATAGGCTTTGTTCGCAGCATCCATATCGCCGTCGGTGACGAGCGCATCACCCTCGTTCATAAGATTGTACGCGCGATTTAATGTAATCAGCCTGCGGAGTTCTGCCAGTGGTGTCTCGTGATCTTCAATGCGTAAGTCGATCACACGGCCTTCCCAAGGGTTGTCTTTGCGTGTCCCTTCCACAACGATCATGGCCGCAGATTGCTTGCCGCGAATATCGCCGCCAACACTTTGAGCCCCTTCCAGCGCGGCCATCATCCGTTCAGCGAGATCGCCTTCAGAGGCTTCAAACGCCGCCGCCATAGCAGCGCAAACCGTTTCCTTGTCCATCAGGTTCGCCTGTACCGAATAGGCCTCACCCTGTTGGTCACAGGATTCGATAATTGATTTTGCGCCGGTGTGCGCGCCGATGCGGCCTTCTGCATCAACAAAAGCGACCTGGCGCACATTTTCGTTTTCGTCTTTGGCGATGAGTTTTTCCAGCGTTTTGTCGGCGGCCTTGCCTTTGCGCATGGCGTCCAAACCCCATGGCCCATAGGCGGGTTCTACGAAGGCTTGTGTCGCAACGGCGCCAACGCCGGCTTCCGCCCATGAAACGATGGAGCCGACCGAAAACCAGTGCGATTGGACGGCGACACCCATCTCCCCAGTTTCTGCATCGCGCGCGACGATAGAATAGGTTGCGACCGGGCGTAGCGGTTTTGCTTTTCCGAAATCGTCAGGCGCCAAACTGTCTTCAGCCAAAGCCGGGCTCATCAGGAAGGGGAGTAAGCCAAGGAGGTAATGTTTTTTCATGCTATGCGCCTTTTCGATAAGTGACCGAGGTTGCATGCGACATGAACGGAAAAAACCGGCGACGTCAAATCACCATCTGAAGGTGTTTTGCGCGTGACCGCTTACGTAGCCAGTGCATAGTTCAAAATCTTGTAGGCGAGCTTTGCCGCGAGAAAATCAGGGCCATGCAGGCCTTTTATCGGCGCCAGTTCATTGATGTCGGCGCCGACGATTTCCCCAGCCCTTGATGCCGCCTTGATGATCGCCATTGCGTCCTCCCAAAAAAGACCGCCCGGTTCCGGCGTGCCTGTCGACGGCATCAGGGATGAGTCAAATCCATCGAGGTCGAAGGTAAGATAGATTGGTCGGCCTTTTAGGGGCGCAACAATTTCGTCAATGTTCCAATGCGCGCGATCTTTACCCCAATGGATAGTGATGCGGTGGCGATTGGCGTCGAGAAAAGGAATTTCGGTTTTTGAGATATTACGAATGCCACAAGAGACGACCGGCACAGTTGGGTGGTCAAGAACCCGGCGCATAGCGGCGGCGTGAGAGAAATGTTCTCCTTCATAACCATCACGAAGATCCGCATGCGCATCGAAATGCAAAACGATGAGATCGTCATAGCGTTTAAGGAATGGCCTGATGGCGCCCGGCGTGATTGAGTGTTCGCCACCAAAGGTCAGTGGAAATTTTCCATGATTGAGGATCGCGCCGGTCAGGCTTTCCAATTGTGAAAGCATTGCCGGTATGTTGGAGGCGTCAATCTCCGGTTCGCTTAGCGTTACCACGCCATAATCATCAATCCCCTCACGCCATAAGTCTTCGTCGAATAATTCGACTTCGTGGCTCGCCTTGATCATCGCTGCAGGCCCGTCTTTCGTGCCGCCGCCGTAAGACACTGACGCTTCAAGGCCGAATGGGATAATCACGGCTCGCGCTGCCTCATAGGTGCGCACTTGCTCTCCCTCTAGGGCGAGAAATCCCTCTTCTGCAGGCACTAAGGCGCGCGGCGCTTGCATTTTTATGCCTCGAACAGTTTAGCGAAATTGCGTCGTGGGCGATCTTTCCATAGGCCGGAATGATAAGCGTCGGAGGCGAGAAGAGGAACAACCGTTCCCGCCTCTGCAAACACCATCTGTTCCAGGGTCGTCTGCACTTTGCCCCAGCTTGCCGCCTCCTTGAGGGTGGAGGATGAGCACGCACCATCGCGAACATCGGCAACGGTAATTTGCACCGCATATTTGTGCATCTCTGCTTCAACGCCCAGAATTTCTGCACACACGACCGTGTCCTGCACAAAGTTTTTCGGCACGCCGCCGCCGATCATCAAGAGACCTGTTGATCCGGCTTTGATTTTGATGTCGGTCAATTCACGAAAATCCGCAACGCTGTCGATGCTCATATAATTGCCAGGGTTTTCGACCTGGTGTTTGACAAGGCCAAAACCTGCAGAGCAATCAGAAAAAGCCGGGACAAAGATCGGCACGTTATGATCGTAGCAAGTCTCGATCAGGCTGCCTTTTTTCTTCGCGTTGGTTTTGAGCCATTTGCCCATTTCCCAAATAAACTCGCGTGATGAATAAGGGCGACGATCAAGGCTGTCCGCGATCTCTTTGGTGATGTGATCGCAAGCCTGCAGCTCTTCTTCGTCAATATAGGTGTCATAAATCCGGTCGATATATAGCGCCCGCAAATCATTGTCGTCGACGGCGCTGTCGGCCTGATAGTGCTTGAACCCCAGCGCTTCAAAAAAATCCATATCGACGATGGAGGCGCCGGTAGAGACGATCGCGTCCACCATCCCGTATTTTACAAGATCGCGATAAACATGCATGCAGCCGCCTGCGGATGTTGAGCCTGCTAGGGTCAGGATCACGGAACAGTTTTTATCGCCAACGGCTTGTTTAAAAATATCAGACGCGCGGGCGAGATCGCGAGATGAAAACGACATCTTGCCCATCGCTTCGATGATGGGACGGGCATCGATTTTTGTGATGTCGATGTGCTCAACAGGAGAGGAGAGAAGTTCTGCTTTGGTGTTGGGCGTTGATGTCATCGTTCTTGCCTTTCAGGCGTTGTAATCGCCACGGTTGTCTCTGAGTGAAATCCATTGAAGCGCCCGGCGAGGCCCTGACCATAGGCGCCAAGGTGTTTGACCTCGACCCAGTCGCCTTCTCCAGCGTCTTCAGGCAGATGAAACGGGCCTGTCATAACATCTATGCTGTCGCAGGTCGGACCGAAAAAACGGAACGGGACACTGTTCGCGGCGGGCGAAGGGGGACGGTCGCGGTGGAGTTCGACGGGAAATTTCCAGGCACACTGCCCGGCGTCAAAGAGCGATCCATAGACCCCATCATTCAGATAGAGATCTTTGTCTTTGCGCAGCTCGATACGCGCCAATGTTGAACCACCCTCTGCGCATAAGGCTCTGCCCGGCTCGCCGAAGATTTCCACCGTGTCGAAATTGTTTTCTTTGATGCTGTCCGCGATCACCTCAAAGAATGTTTGCATCGGCGGGACAGGCATATCCGGATAAGCAACAGGGAAACCGCCCCCGACATCAATTGAGTCGATCTTAACCCCTGCTTCATCAACGAGTTGCCGTGCATAGTGAATGGCTGTGGCGTAGTTATTCGCCTCAAGGCATTGCGAACCAACGTGAAAACAAAGGCCCAGCTTCTGTCCCAGGTCGCGCGCAAGGGGTAAGAGGTTGAACACTGCTTCATGGCTCGCGCCGAATTTTCCGGTCAGCGGCATTACTGCATCGCCTTCGTTTAGCGCTAAACGAAGATGCAGATGAAGGTCTTTTGCGCCATTAGTGACGGCGACGATTTTCTTTAACTCATCGAGGCAATCAAACGCGAAGTCACGCACGCCTATAGCATAAGCGTGGGCAATGAGCGCGCGAGACTTCACCGGATGCATTAAAAACATTTTTGCTTGCGGTAGCGTCGTGTGGACCAGCTCAACCTCGCGCATCGAGGCGACATCGAAATGGCGCACGCCTTCTTCCCAAAGGGTTTTTAATACCACCGGGTGCGGGTTCGCTTTTACCGCATAGAGGACGGAGCCTGGAAATCCGGTTAGAAAGGTCTGCGCCGCTTGTGCAATTTTTTCAGGGTAGAGAACGTAAAGATGGTCGTCGTTGACATGGGCCGCCAATGCCTCAGGCACAGAGGTATAAGCAGGCAGACTGTGCCAGGAAGTTGGGGAAGGGGTAACGCGCGGGACGGGCGAGAAAGAAGACGTAACGGACATAAAGGCAATTCCGGAATGCGATCTGGCGCGCAAAAGCGCCAAGCGTTCAACGGCGGCAGGGCGATCCCTGCCAGCGAGAGCGGGTCAGGCGGGACTAAGCCCGCTTCGCACTGATGAATTCCGCAATAGCGGCCAGAAACTCTTGATGTTTTGAAGACAAAAAGGTCTCGCTAAGCTGCGCTGCAGCTTTGCTTGAGGCGGCAAATTGTAAGGTAAGGGCGTCATTGGCCATACCACTAACTCCTCAATCCTCAGCACCCGCCAAGGCGAGCAAGACCAAAAACCAAGACGCTACCGGCGGCTCGTACTACCATGCCCTTAAGATGAGTTAGGGCCGGGCGTTGCGGCGCGCTTTATCGTCAGGGTCCATTTAACCTCAAAATCGTGGGATGCAAGAATTTTTTCCTCGCTATGGCAAGCCATCAGTAAGCGGCGATTTCCACTTCATACCCAGCCGATTTCAAGCTCGCGATGATGCGGTTCAAATGGTCCTGCCCTTGCGTGTCGATCGTTACGTCCATGCATGTCATTTTTGCGGGCAAGTCTGAGTAGGTTCTGTGGTGACCCACATCGATGACGTTGCCTTCCAGCTCGGCAATGATCGAGGCAACCCGGACCAGCTGACCGGGCATGTCGAGAAGCTGTACGCGCAACCGCGCCAGCCTTCCGGCGCGGGCCAGGTCCCGCATCAAGATCATCGAAAGAAGCCGCGCATCAATATTGCCGCCACAAAGGACGAGGCCAACACTCTTGCCTTTGAAGCGCCCCGGGGCAGACAAGATAGCGGCAAGTCCTGCCGCGCCCGCGCCTTCCACGAGTATTTTTTGATCGTTCATTAAGATGGAGAGTGAGCGTTCCAGAATACGTTCATTAACAAGCACGATGTCATCAACATACTCGCGCACAATCTGTCTTGTGAGTTCCCCTGCTTCTTTAACGGCGATGCCTTCAGCCAATGTGTCGCCGCCCAGGGCGCGCTCCTTCCCGTCGATAGCATTCGCCATAGAAGGAAAGAGTTCCGTTTGCACACCGATGATTTGAGTTTCGGGACTGCCATTTTTTACGGCAAGGGCGATCCCTGCTATTAACCCGCCGCCGCCGATGGGGACCAGCAGCGCATCAAATCGTGGCCCGTCCTCAAGCATCTCAAGAGCAATCGTGCCCTGGCCTGCAATAATGTTCGGATCGTCAAAGGGATGCACAAAAACAAGGTTACGTTCTTGCTGTATTTTCGCAGCGTGGGCGCGTGCTTCGTCAAAAGTATGCCCGGCGCGGATTACCTCGGCGCCCAACTCACGGGTCTGGCGGATTTTGACGTCTGGGGTTGTCACCGGCATGACAATGACAGCGCTGATCCCCAGCTTGCTGGCATGTAAGGCGACACCTTGGGCATGATTGCCAGCGGATGCTGCGATGACGCCGCGTTTGCGCTCCGCATCGGTCAGTTGCAGTAATTTATTGAGGGCGCCGCGTTCTTTAAAGGCGCCCGTATATTGCAAGTTTTCCAGTTTGATCCAGATATCGACACCGGTCATGGCTGACAATTTTTCAGCGCGAAGTAACGGCGTACGAACAACGCGGCCTTCTATGCGCTGCGCGGCAGCGGCAATGTCATTTGCATTTGGCAAGGATAAATCAGTGGTGTCATTCATGCAGGCTGCTTTAGCGTTGACTCGCCTGAATGCAACCATAGAGTTATATAAATTGCGCCTTCGTATCATGAACTTGGCCAGCCGATGGAAATCGACCGGCCAATTGGCAGAATGCACTAATATTTTATTCCTGTTGAATGGGCAAGGCCTGCGCATAGGCCTTGCGAGGAGAATAGCTGTTACTGCTCTTCTTCAATATTGCTGTCAGTCAGTAGTACGACGGCGATAATGGCTGCCCCGATCACTATAAAATAGTGCTGGGTCAGTCCTGTAAACCCAAGAACAAAAGGCGTGGCCACAAACGCAGCGCCTGCAATAAAATCAATACCCAAATGGACTTTAAACGGGATCGCATTGCGAACGCTTACGGAGTAGTCAGTGACGAGACTATATAAGATCAAAGCGATGCCGGCTACAGCGGAAAGAGCTTTTGCGGTCAGTGGTGCGCCAGCAGGAAAAATAATAAAAGGGGCGAGGATTAAAACAACCGCGGTGGCGTAGTCGATAAAACCGTGGAATTTTGTAGAAATGATTTTCATGGTTTCGTTCCTTTAAAAAATCACACACCGCCTGAAGCTTGTTCAAGCAGTGTAGGGTAGGGTTTATTTTAAGGATGCAACACCAAGACCGACGCTGAAATCCTTACACCATACATAAAACTCATCATAGTCAGCCGGGTTTATGTTGGCCGGAATTGCATAGACCTGAAGGCCTGTTTTTGATTCCAGTTTTGTGAATTCCGATTTTTTGTCGAACCCGTTTTTGCCAAACCCAAGAGTTGGGGCCGGCGCGCCGTCGAGTGAGAAGTCGCCCTCCAAAATAGCGACATAGCCACTGGCTGTTTTGATAATTGATACGCCGCCTGTGGTGACGTGCTTGTTGAGGCCTTTAAACTTTCCGCTTTTAAGTACGGATGACGCAACGGTTGCTTCCTGGTCATGCGCGCCTTGGGCAGAGGCTGAACTGATCGTGACGGCGTTGGCGACAAAAAGTGCGACGATAGCGATGGTAAGTTTCTTGAACATAATATTTCCTTTCGGGTGTGAGGCTTTTGGGTCTTGGTTTTTTAATATACTTGACCATATGGTCATCAATGAGATGTGGGGTATCTATTTTTGACCTATCAGTCAATTATGGTGTAATCACAAACCCGCGAGGAGAAATTTTATGGCCAGGCCCAGAGAGTTTGATGAAGAAGAAGTTTTAGGCGCGATCAAGGATGTCTTCTGGCGCAAGGGCTATGAGGGCGCGTCTTATGCTGACCTTATTGAGGCGAGCGGCCTGCATAAAGGCAGCCTTTATGCGGCTTTTGGCGACAAGCGCGCCCTCTATTTACGGGCCTTGCGAGATTATGACGAGCATGAGGTCGCAGGGGCGGTGGCCCTCTTAACAGGCGAGGAAGGTAAAAAACGTAGCGGCGCCAAGCGCATTGAAGCGCTGTTGAACGCAGTCATCGAGGCTGTCACCATCGATAATGACAGGCGCGGGTGCCTTTTGTGCAATGCATCTGTTGATCAGGCGCCTCACGATAAGGATGTAGAAGCAATGGTTTCAAGAGGTGTCGCCAGAATGCAAGTTGCATTTGGCGACGCGCTCGACGGAGTAAAGTCAGACAAGGCGCGGAAAGAAACAGCCAGTCTTCTCACATCCGTTT
Source organism: Hyphococcus sp. (assembly GCA_021604605.1). Taxonomy (GTDB): domain Bacteria; phylum Pseudomonadota; class Alphaproteobacteria; order Caulobacterales; family Parvularculaceae; genus Hyphococcus. Next base: position 868 of record BQJH01000012.1, on the reverse strand, counting down.
ATTTTGGTATGCGCGTGATGGCGAAGTCTGGCGCCTCGCTAACAATGTTGCGTCAGGCGCGGAACGCGGCTTTGAGTATGGTTTGACGAGCCTGTGTCAATTCGACGGCGGTGAAACGACAGGCGAGCTTGCAAAGTCATGAAATCCCCTGAACAAAGCCAGATATGTCTTTACCTTCCTCATACAAGCCCGCCCCACGTTACACTTCACTCGGTGATGAGGCGGGGGCGCCATTTTATGATGCGGTTGAGGCCGCGTCCTTCCCCGAACATATTCTGCGATATCGCAATCAGCGATGGGCGGAAGAGGTTGGCCTTGGCGACTTAAGTGATCAGGCTTGGCTTGATCATTTTGGCCGGTTTTCACCCTTGCCGGATAATTTCGACCAGCCGATTGCGGTCCGCTATCACGGCCACCAGTTTCGATCATACAACCCGGACATTGGCGATGGGCGCGGGTTTTTATTTGCACAGCTGCGTGATGATGAGGAACGTCTCCTTGATTTAGGAACCAAGGGGTCTGGCCAAACGCCATATTCGCGCTTTGGTGATGGGCGCTTAACCCTCAAGGGCGGGGTGCGTGAAATTTTGGCGACGCAAATGCTCGAAGCGTTGGGCGTTTATACGTCGAAATCTTTTTCGCTGATTGAGACGGGAGAAGCGCTGGAGCGCAATGATGAGCCTTCGCCAACGCGATCTTCTGTGTTGGTGCGGTTGTCTCATTCCCATGTGCGGTTCGGAATTTTTCAACGCCTGGCTTTTGAACAAAACGAACAGGCGCTTGAGGATTTGATTGATTATTGTGTCACGCATTTTTACCCAGAACTGTCCGGGGTCGAGGGCGAGAAAAGAGTGATCGCATTTTACAG